>CAYNWI010000224.1:0-5074 GCA_964400825.1 uncultured Anaerolineae bacterium
GGTGGGGATACAGCGCGTAGGACTGGAAGACCATGGCGATGTCCCGATCCTTGGGCTTCACGTCGTTGATCAACCGGTCGCCAATGTAGATGTTCCCCTCGGTGATCGCCTCCAGGCCAGCCAGCAATCGGAGGGCAGTGGACTTGCCGCAGCCCGAAGGCCCGACGTAGACCACGAACTCCTTGTCCGCGATGTCTATGCTAAGATCATTGACTCCTATGACATTGCCCCACCGCTTGGTTACGTGCTCATACTTTATGCTTGCCATTTGGCTGTGCTCCTTTCAATTTGGTTTGGCACCGCCGTAAACAGGCTTCGTCGTGAGCTCAGCCGAACGGCGGTGTTGGGATTGACCTATCCCTTGACCGCCCCAGCCAACATGCCGCGCACGAAGAAGCGTTGCAAGCTGAAGAACACGATCATGGGCAAGGCCATCGAGATGAACGCCGCAGCCGTCAACAAGTGCCAGCCTGCACCCAACGAGCTTACCATGTTGCTGATCTGGTAAGTCAGCACGGGTGTCTGCCCTCCCAGGAAGACCAGGGCCACCAGCAGGTCGTTCCAGATCCACAGGAACTGGAAGATAGCCAACGAGGCGATGGCCGGCACCGACAGCGGCAGCGCCAGCTTGTAGAAGGCCGTCCAGTGCGACATACCATCGAGATAGGCCGACTCGAAAAGCTCTCTAGGCAATGAGCCGATGAAGTTTCGCATCAGGTAGATGGCGTAGGGCAGGCCGAAGCCAGTGTGGAACAGCCAGATACCCAGGAACGTGCCATTCAATCCCAACTGGGCGTACACGCGCGAGATGGGAATCAGCGTCATCTGGAGCGGCACGATCTGCAGGCCGACCAGCAAGGCAAACAGAAACATGCGGCCGCGGAAGTGGAGCCAGGAGAAGGCATAGGCGGCGAAGGAGGCGATGAGAATGGGCAAGATGACGCATGGGATAGCAACCAGCAGGCTGTTGAGGAATGCCCGCCCCATCCCTCTGGGGTTCATTACATCGCTGGCGTTGCAATTCAGGTCCAGCGCTTGCTCGCCCGTGGCGCAGTCTTCCGTATAGCTGGCCGTACCTCGATAGCCCATCAGGGCATCAATGTAGTTGCTCAGAGTAAAGCGGGGGCGTGCCGAGATCCCGGAAATGCGTTTGAGGTAATCCGCGATGTCGGCCGCTTGCTGCGGTTCCGGCATCGGGGCGTCTGGCAGGTGAGGCTGTCCCTCGATGTCCTCCTTGAGCATGGCCAGCAACTTGATAGAGCGCGGGTATTGGTCTATCAACTCTGGATCGGTGAGATCGGCAGTGGCAATGGCTTTGCCATCCGAGCCATGACAGGAAGCGCAGGTCTGCGAGTAATCCTCAGATCCTTTGGGCGCCGAAAGGGCCGTCCACCAGCCGCTGTCGTTGATGTCCTGAAAAGGTCGCAACGAGGTGACCAGCAGGCCGATGGTAGGTATCAGCCAGATCGCACAGAGCCCCAGGAGCACAACGTGGGTGGGAAGACCTCCCAATATCCTTTTGATGCGATCAGTAGTCATCGTATGGCCTCCTGTTCCCGGAAACGACGAACATTCCAGATCATAAATGGAATGGTGAGCAGGATCAGAATCACGGCAATAGCGGCCGACCGTCCGCTCTGATGTCTGACATACATTTCGCCGTACATGCGGTTAGCGATAACTTCCGTGCCATAGTTGCCGCCGGTCATCACGTAGACGATGTCGAATATCTTGAGCACGTTGATGACCATAGTGGTGATTACTACGGCAATGGTAGGCTTAATTATCGGCACCATGATCTTCCAGAACACTGACCACTCGGTGGCCCCGTCTACGCGGGCCGCTTCGAGGATCTCCGTCGGCACGCCTTTCAGGGCTGCCGAGAGGATGGTCATGCAAAAGCCGGTCCACATCCAGACGCCCACCAGGATCAGGGCGTAGTTGTTGACGGCCGGCTCGCTTAGCCAGGACACGGGATCTCCACCCAGCGCGGTAACGATGCCGTTCAGCAGGCCAATCTGTACCTGGCCGGTGCCGTAGGCGTAGACGAACTTCCAGATGATGCCGGCGCCTACGAACGAAATGGCCATTGGCATGAAGATAATCGCTTTGGCCAACGCCTCATATCTCACCCGGTCGGCCAGGACGGCGATCAGTAAACCCATGCCGACCGTGCCGCCCACCATCAGAATCGCCCACAGCAGGTTGTTTCGGAAAGCGTTTAGCATGATCGGGGTGGTCAAAGCGTAGCGAAAGTTTTCAAAAATACCCCAACACGGTTCTCCGGCCACACAGGCGGTGGCTGCGGATTGGGTTGCGTCCGCGTTCTTGAAGCTCAAGAGAAAAGTATTGATCCCTGGGTACACGATGAACGCGGTCATGATCAGCAAGGCCGGAGCAACGTACAACCACGGGGCGATCTTGCCCTGCTTCATGATTTCTGGAATCTGGACATCACTCATTGACAACCTCCTTTTCTCTAACCTTGGTCCGAGGCGTTGGCGAGACGACGATTCGTCTCTTCGATTGATTAAAATAGGGGGCGATTCCCGGTGGGGAATCGCCCCTTTTGAACGTGAGTGTCTCTACTTCAAGGCTTCCGCTTGCACCTTGGCCGCTTCAGCCAGGGCAGTGTCCAGATCAGTGGCGTCGTTGACGTAGTCCACGATGGCCTTCCACTCGGCACTACCAAAGCCGCCAGGTATGGTGTCCCCGATGTCAGGCGTGAAGCCCTGGGCCGTAGCCAGAATCTCGCCCTTCTTGGCCAGACTCGCGTCGGCGTACATCCCCCTCGCCTTCTTGTTGGGCGATAGGTCGAAGCCTACCTCAGCCCACTTCTTGGCCCCAGCCTCGCTGGTCAGATAGGCCACTACTGCCTTCGCCGCAGGTGAGGCGTTGAACACCATCATCAGGTCGGTGCCCCCTTGCAGACCCTTGGCCCCAGGCACGCCGAAGAAGTCGTAGTCTACACCGTACTCCAGATCGGGATACTGCTCCTTGACCGCACCCCCAGCAAAGCCGGACTGCTTTACCATCATCGCCTCCGGCGGATCGGCGAACACCTTGTAGATGGCATCCAGGAACCCGATGGATAAGGTCCCCTCGGCCCCACCTACTGTGTACTTGGGATCCTTGGCCCACTTGCCGTAGGTCTCGTAGGCCTGCTTCACCCCGGCGTCATCGTAAGGCACCTCGCCAGCTATCAGGTCCATCACGTACTCAGGCCCTTGCTGCACCAGCATGATGTCCTGGATGAAGTCGGAACCTGTCCAACCTGTGGCATCCCCGGATTCCATGCCCATCGACCACGGCACGTTCCCGTCCGCCACCATCTGCTCCACCAGGGCGTCCAGCTCAGCCCAGGTCCCAGGCACTTCGTAGCCGTAGGCCTCAAACACCACCGGACTGTACCAGATGATGCTCTTGATGTCCGCCTTCACCATCAAGCCCACCCACTTGCCACCTCGCGTGCCCATGTCCTTCCAGAAACCAGCGTAGTTGTCCGCATTCCCTCCAGCCTGGTCTATGGCCACCAACTGATCCTGGTACAGATCCATCGCCGAACTGGTCCAGAAAGCAATGTCCGGCGGCGTCCCCGCCTCCACCCGCGTGTCCAACAAAGCATGGTCACGAGTGGACTCAGGCGCCAGCACGATGCCACACTCGTCCACTAACGGCTTCAGAATCTTGTTCAGATTCTCTTCCTCCGTCCCCGACCACTGATACAGCATCGTCACCTTGTCCCCAGACACCGCCCCCATGCAGTCTATCGCAGCAGGGGCCGGCGCAGGGCCTAGTGCCTCTTTCTGCACCTTGGCCGCTTCAGCCAGGGCAGTGTCCAGATCAGTGGCATCGTTGACGTAGTCCACGATGGCCTTCCACTCGGCACTACCAAAGCCGCCAGGTATGGTGTCCCCGATGTCAGGCGTGAAGCCCTGGGCCGTAGCCAGAATCTCGCCCTTCTTGGCCAGACTCGCGTCGGCGTACATCCCCCTCGCCTTCTTGTTGGGCGATAGGTCGAAGCCTACCTCAGCCCACTTCTTGGCCCCAGCCTCGCTGGTCAGATAGGCCACTACTGCCTTCGCCGCAGGTGAGGCGTTGAACACCATCATCAGGTCGGTGCCCCCTTGCAGACCCTTGGCCCCAGGCACGCCGAAGAAGTCGTAGTCTACACCGTACTCCAGATCGGGATACTGCTCCTTGACCGCACCCCCAGCAAAGCCGGACTGCTTTACCATCATCGCCTCCGGCGGATCGGCGAACACCTTGTAGATGGCATCCAGGAACCCGATGGATAAGGTCCCCTCGGCCCCACCTACTGTGTACTTGGGATCCTTGGCCCACTTGCCGTAGGTCTCGTAGGCCTGCTTCACCCCGGCGTCATCGTAAGGCACCTCGCCAGCTATCAGGTCCATCACGTACTCAGGCCCTTGCTGCACCAGCATGATGTCCTGGATGAAGTCGGAACCTGTCCAACCTGTGGCATCCCCGGATTCCATGCCCATCGACCACGGCACGTTCCCGTCCGCCACCATCTGCTCCACCAGGGCGTCCAGCTCAGCCCAGGTCCCAGGCACTTCGTAGCCGTAGGCCTCAAACACCACCGGACTGTACCAGATGATGCTCTTGATGTCCGCCTTCACCATCAAGCCCACCCACTTGCCACCTCGCGTGCCCATGTCCTTCCAGAAACCAGCGTAGTTGTCCGCATTCCCTCCAGCCTGGTCTATGGCCACCAACTGATCCTGGTACAGATCCATCGCCGAACTGGTCCAGAAAGCAATGTCCGGCGGCGTCCCCGCCTCCACCCGCGTGTCCAACAAAGCATGGTCACGAGTGGACTCAGGCGCCAGCACGATGCCACACTCGTCCACTAACGGCTTCAGAATCTTGTTCAGATTCTCTTCCTCCGTCCCCGACCACTGATACAGCATCGTCACCTTGTCCCCAGACACCGCCCCCATGCAGTCTATCGCAGCCTCTGGAGCTTTGGTCGGCTCGGCCGGTTTGGGTGTCGGCGTCGGCTCGGCCGGTTTGGGCGTCGGTGTCGGTGGAACGGGTGTCGGTGTGGGCT
>CAYNWI010000225.1:0-5060 GCA_964400825.1 uncultured Anaerolineae bacterium
ATCCCTACGGCGTGCAGGCCAAGCGGGCGGTCGAGCGCGCCCGCGCGCAGGTGGCCGCGCTGCTGGACTGCCAGTCGGCCGAGATCGTCTTCACCAGCGGCGGCAGTGAGTCCAACAACAGCGCCATCAAGGGCGTGGCCGCCGCCTATCGTGAGCGCGGCAACCACGTCATCACCTCGGCCATCGAACACCCGGCGGTGCTGGAGCCCTGCCAGTGGCTCGAAAGCCAGGGCTACCGCGTCACCGTGCTGGCAGTGGACGAGTACGGGATGGTGGACCCCGCCGATGTCGAGCGGGCCATCACGCCCGATACCATCCTGGTGACCATCATGCACGCCAACAACGAGGTCGGCACCATTCAGCCCATCGCCGAAATCGCGGCCATCGCCCACCGCCACGGCGCGCTGATGCACACCGACGCGGCACAATCGGTGGGCAAGATGCGGGTGCGCGTGGACGAGCTGGGGGTGGACCTGCTTTCGGTGGCAGGACACAAACTCTACGCCCCCAAGGGTGTCGGCGCGCTCTACGTCCGCTCCGGCGCCAGGCTGACCAAGTTCGTCCACGGCGCCGACCACGAGGCCAACCGCCGCGCCGGCACCGAAAACGTGCTGGAGATCGTCGGGCTGGGCCAGGCGGCTGAGATCGCCGGGCGAGATCTGGAGCGCAACGCGGCCCACATGCGCGCCATGCGCGACCGCTTGTGGGCCGGCCTGACCCGCGAACTGGACACCCCGGGCCTGCTCCGGCTGAACGGCCACCCGGACGAGCGCCTGCCCAACACCCTCAGCGTCGGTTTCCACTCCATCGAGGCCAACACGCTGCTTGCGGAGATCGGCGAACAGGTGGCGGCGTCGGCAGGGGCGGCCTGCCACGCCGACCAGGTGGACGTTTCGACAGTGCTGCAAGCGATGCGGGTGCCGCTGGAGTACGCGATGGGCACCGTGCGCTTCTCCGTCGGCAAGATGACCACCGCCGAGGAGATTGACCGGGCCATCGTCGTCGTGAGCGGAGCCGTGCGACGGTTGCAGCCGGGGGGCGTGCTGGTCACGCCGGTGCTGGCCGAGATCGGCGAGATCAAGTTGACCCACTACACCCACGGCCTGGGATGCGCCTGCAAACTGCGTCCCCAGGAGTTGGAGCGGGTGCTGGCGAAACTGCCCTTGCCGACCGACCCCGCCGTGCTGGTCGGCGTGGAGACCTCCGACGACGCTGCCGTCTACAAACTGACCGACGACCTGGCGGTGGTCGAGACGGTAGACTTCTTCACCCCCATCGCCGACGATCCCTACGACTTCGGGGCGATTTCCGCCGCCAACTCGCTCAGCGACGTCTACGCCATGGGCGCCCGGCCGCTCTTCGCGCTCAACATCGTCGGCTTCCCCTCGAATCGGCTGCCGGTGGAGGTGCTCCACCGCATCCTGCTGGGCGCGCTCGACAAGGCCGCCGAGGCCGGCGTGAGCGTCATCGGCGGGCACACGGTGGACGACACTGAGCCCAAGTACGGGATGGCCGTCACCGGCGTCGTGCACCCCGACCGGGTGGTGACCAACGCGGCGGCCCGTCCCGGCGACCAGATCGTGCTGACCAAGCCCATCGGCACGGGCATCATCGCCACAGCGGTCAAGCGCGGCCTGGCGGACGAGGCCACGACGCGGCAGACCATCGCGCTGATGGCGGCGCTCAACCGTGATGCGGCCGAGGTCATGGTAGAGGTCGGCGTCTCGGCCTGCACCGACGTGACCGGCTTCGGGCTGCTGGGCCACCTGCGGGAGATGACGGCGGGCGCCGGAGTGGACGCGGTGCTCTACGCCGACCGCGTGCCGGTGCTGGAGGCGGCGCGCACCTTCGCCGGGGCCGGCGTCGTGCCGGGCGGCACGCGGGACAACCTGGCCTTCGTCGAGCCGCACGTGGACTGGGACGAGGGCATCTCCGAAGTACAGAAGCTCGTCCTGGCCGACGCGCAAACCTCCGGCGGGCTGCTCATCGCCGTGCCATCGGAGAGGCTGGAGGCGCTGCTGGCGGCGCTGGCGGAGCGGGGCGTGGCCGGGGCGGCGCACATCGGCGAGTTCACCACACCCGGTCCTGGCCGGATCGCCGTCCGCCAGGGGCGGGATTGACCCTATCCGTCGCCGGTTCTTCAGGCGACTGGCTGCTGGGACGAGTCGAGGAGAGGAGGGGTGAAGATGAACTGATGAGATCTACGTCGCTGTGCTTCACTACCCATTAGAACTACCTGCAAGGAGGAAACAAAATGCACATTCCAGACGGATACCTTAGTCCGGCGACCTGTGGTGTGATGTACGCCGCCGCAGCGCCTTTCTGGTACAAGGCAGCGAAGAAAGTTAAAGAGGCTCTCACCAGCAAAGCTGTTCCTCTCCTGTCCATCTTCGCCGCCTTTTCCTTCACCATCATGATGTTCAACGCCCCGGTGCCCGACGGAACAACGGCCCACGCCGTCGGCGGGACGTTGATAGCCGTCGTCCTGGGACCCTGGGCAGCAACGATCGGGGTCTCCATCGCCCTCCTGATCCAGGCTATCTTCTTCGGCGACGGGGGCATCCTGGCCTTCGGGGCCAATTGCTTCAACATGGCCGTCGTGTTGCCCTTCGTCGGCTACGCCGTCTATCGCGCCATTAGCGGCGATGCTCCCCTCAGTTCCTCGCGCCACTGGATCGGGGCAGCCATTGGCGGCTACGTGGGTATCAACGCCGCGGCCCTGTGCGCGGCCATCGAGTTCGGCCTGCAGCCGGCCCTCTTCCACGCCGCCGACGGGACGCCCCTCTATTGCCCCTATGGCCTCTCGCAGGCTATTCCAGCCATGATGTTCGCCCATCTGACCATAGCTGGCCTGGCGGAGGCGGTGGTCACGGGAGGGGTGGTGACTTTCCTGCAGCGAGCCATGCCATCGCTGATGGAACTGAGGGCCAAAAAGGAGGTGGCAGCATGAAAGGGATCAACAAATTGTGGATTGGCTTAGGGGTACTGGCGCTCCTCTCCCCGTTGGGGCTGCTGGCCTCCGGCACGGCCTGGGGTGAGTGGGGAGCCGACGAGTTCTCCGACATGCTGGGCTACGTCCCGAAGGGGCTGGCCAGGTTCGCCGAGATATGGAGCGCTCCGCTGCCCGATTACACCGTCCCCAGCCTGGGGGATGTGCCGGGCTACATCGCCTCGGCCATCATCGGTATGGCCCTGGTCGTTGTCCTTACCTGGGGGCTGGGGCGGGCTCTGGCCCGGCGAGAGGGCTGAGGTGGCGCGACCCTGGGAATCCTGCGGGAGGTTGCTAACCTCCCGCAGGGATTTCGTCGCCAAGACGCTGGCCGAGCTCACCGAGGCCATCGAGCGGACAGTCTTCGCCACCCGCTACGCCCGCCTCCCCGGCCTGTTGCAGAGCCTTGACCCTCGGGTGAAGGTCATTACCTTCCTGGTGTTTCTCCTCGCCACCGCCATGACACATCGCCTGGAGACCCTGGTGGGTCTCTATCTGCTGACCCTGCTCCTGGCCCTGGCCGCGAGGATTCCCCTGGGTTTCTTCGTCAAGCGGGTCTGGGTCTTCATCCCCCTTTTCGCCGGGGCCATCGCCCTGCCAGCCATCTTCAATTTCATCACGCCGGGGCGAGCGATGGTCACCCTGGTCAGCTTCTCCGAGCCCTGGCGGTGGGGGCCCATCCGTCTCCCCGACGAGATCGCCATCACCGAGCAGGGGCTGCGGGGGGCGGCCATCTTCGTCACCCGTGTGGCTACGTCGGTCTCCTTCGCCGTGCTTCTGGTCCTGACCACGGAATGGATGCGGCTGCTCAAGGCGCTCTCGGTGCTTCGCTTCCCCCAGGTGGGCATCCTCATCCTGGGGATGACCTATCGCTACATCTTCCTCTTCCTGCGGGTGGTGGAGGCCATGTTCCTGGCCCGCAGGAGCCGCACGGTGGGGCCCACCCATATCAGGGAGCAGCATCACTGGATCGCCGCCCGGCTGGGTTTCCTTTTGGGCAAATCTTATCACCTGAGCAACGAGGTCTACCTGGCCATGCTCTCCCGGGGCTGGAACGGCCAGGCGTTCCTCCTGGACGATTCCCGCCCGCGGTGGAGGGATGCGGCCTGGAGCGGATTTGTCCTGGGCGTAATCCTGCTGATTGGTTTGCGGGAGGTAGTATGGAAATAAATTCGCCGGCCTCTGGGGACAGGTCCAACCTCCCGCTTTTAGAGGAAACCCAGGGGCCTACCGACAAAATCTTCGAGCTCAAGGGAGTCAGTTACAACTATCTGGACGGCGTCTCTGCCCTGCGAGAGATCAACTTCACTGTCACGAGGGGGGAGAGGGTGGCCATCCTGGGGGCCAACGGCTCGGGCAAATCCACGCTGCTCAAGCTCCTGGATGGCCTCTACTTCCCCACGGCGGGTGAGGTCAGGGCCTTCGGCGTGCCCTTGACGGAGAAGATATTTCAGGATGATGCCTACGCCTTCCACCGTCGGGTAGGATTGGTCTTCCAGGACCCCGACGTGCAGCTCTTCTCCCCTACCGTCTGGGACGAGGTGGCCTTCGCTCCCTTGCAACTGGGGTTGCCGAGGGAGGAGGTCGTGGTGCGGGTGGAGGGGGCCCTGGAGGCTCTGAGAATCCAAAGCCTGCGGGACAGGGCACCATACAACCTCAGCGAGGGGGAGAAGAAAAAGGTGACTTTGGCTTCCATCCTTTCCCTCGACCCGGAGGTGTGGCTGTTGGACGAGCCAACGGCCAACCTGGACCCCCGCACCCGGGGTTGGGCGATTGACTTCCTCCTCTCGCTGGCCGAGCGGGGGAAGACGCTTGTAGCGGCCACCCACGATCTGGAAATCGCCGACATCGTGGCCCGGCAGGCCTACGTCCTGGGGGAAGACCACCACCTGGCAGCTCGGGGTTTTCCCCACGAGATACTGGCCGATGATGAGCTGCTGCTGCGCACCAACCTCATCCACCAGCACCGTCACCTCCACGCCGGAGCTGAGCACCGCCATCCCCATCGCCACTGGGGGACCCACCGGCATCCGTCTCCAAAGAGTTCGGAAGCGGAGGAAGGATGAACCAC
>CAYNWI010000226.1:0-5043 GCA_964400825.1 uncultured Anaerolineae bacterium
TGGCGGGTTCCTTGGAGAAGTGCGAAGTGAAGCCGTATCGGGTTGATGGTGAGATCGGTCGGGTCACGTTTGATACCTATTGGGTCTAACAGATGTTGGTGTTGGCCTTCCTGCTCCATAATCATCTGTTGCAGTACAACTTGATCTTGTTCGTCCCCGGCTCGGTCGCTCTTGCTGCTATCACTGCCTTGGTCAGAAACCGGGAATACAAGCGCTGGTTCCAGGCCGCTACTCTGTCATTCAGCTTCAGCCCCGCAGCCTAACTGCACAGGGCGAAAAATTGGGTTTCACGCTTCACGTTTTACCGTATGGAGACGATGGCCCACGAGGTAAGAAAGCCTACGGCCAGCCCTGCTAGAACATCGGAGATGTAGTGAAGGCCCAGAGCCACGCGGCAAAGGGCGACGAAGAGGGCCAGGGCGTGGAAGACAATGGCCCAGCAGGGAAATTGCTGACTGAAAACCGTGGCCAGGCAGGCGGCCCGCGTGGCGTGTCCTGAGGGAAAGGAATAGTAATCGTACCTGGTCGAGTAGAAGCCGGCCCTCTCCCGCGGCCGGCTGCGCCTCATCAGGAATTTAAGAGCCGCGGTCAGCCCCCCAGCCACGATGACGGCGACAGCGGCCCACAGAACGAAGTGTCTGGTCGCCTCGTTGCCCAGTCCCAAGGCCATGACCGCGATGACAAACCACAACAGCCCGTCCCCCAGGTGAGCCCCCACCACCGCGACCCTTCGCTGCCAGCCCGCCTCTTCGCCGAGGGTGAGGCGCGCGCTCAGGCTGTTGTCCCAAGCCACCAGACGGTTCAGAAGCTCATCCAACCCGCCGGCGAAATTCATGTCGGCTTGCCTTCGAGGATGGCCCGCACTATGTCCAGTTGATGCGGCTTGTCCACGTCCATGCCCATTTCGGGGTAGAGAGTGATAATGGCTCTCCCCCTGCATCCCAGGGCTCGGCTGGCCACCCGTTCGGCATCGGCGATGGAGAGCCTTCTGAAAGCGAACCTGATGAGTGTCCCGAGGCCGAGCAGCCTGACCTGCTGCCAGACATTCTTACGGAACCCCATGGCCTGGCGAGCCAGGGACAGGTTGGCCTGGAGGGCGGAGACTTTAACCATATTGATGTCGCCGCCGGCAAAAGAGCCACCGCGCAAAGGCACGAAACTTCTCCCCGACCCTGGAAAACGGGCCTCGATAGTTGATTTCTCCACCACAGTGTAGTACAAATCGTGATCGGTTTCCAGGCAGGTGTCAATGAAATAATCCACCATCTCCGTCGTCAGAAGGGGGATGTCAGCCGAAATGATAACAACTCGCTCTACGCCAGGGTCAACTTCCATCACCCGTTCCATGCCAGCCACGACGCTGTCCAGCATATCTCCTGTGGCTTCCACGTACCCCACTGGCACAGCGAACTCCACCTCGTCCTCAGGGCTCAAGCCAACGACGAAGGTGCGCTCTACCCACGACGAGCCAGCGGTGGCCTCCGCCACATAGCGTACCATCTCCTTGCCGGCGATTTTGATCAGCGGTTTCTTCTGAACCTGCGCGTACTCCAACAGAGGATCAGCTTCGCCGAGCACCCCGCCGGCCAAAATAACCACATTAAATCTCTCTGCCATCGTCTCCTCCAGACTCCCCGGTTCTCCGTGGCGGCGCGATCACCCGCAGGCGGTGGGGCAGGATGGTGTATTCGATGTGGGGCGCAGATAAATCAACCAGCTCGCCGTCGGCCTGGATGGGGGTAGGCGGGTCGCACTCGATGGTCAGGCGGGTGGTGCGGAGGTAGGTTACCTCCGCGCGCTCGACGTGGCTGCCGTCGAAGGTGGTCGGCAGCAGGCGCAGCAGCTTGAGCCGCCCCAACTCGCCGGCGAACACGAAATCCAGGTAGCCGTCGTCCATCTCGGCACGGGGCGTCATCCAGAACGCGCCCCCGGTGCGGCGGGTGTTGCCCACGGAGACCAGCGTGACCGGCCCCTCGTACTCCCCATCGTCCCAGGCCAGCCGCATGTGCCAGGGCTGGTGGCTGAGGATGGTTTTGAGCGCGGCCAGGATATAGCGCGGTGTGCCCTGGATCCGCTTCATCGCCGCCTGGGTGATGGTCACCATCGGCTCCAGCCCGATCGCCGAGTTGTTGTCGAAGTAGCGGCCATTGACGCACCCCACGTCAACGGTGCGCGTGTGTCCCGCCAGGATGACCCGGCAGGCCGCTTCGACCTCTTTCTCCAGGCCCAGCATGTCGGCGAAATCGTCGGCCGAGCCGAGCGGGATGATGCCCAGCGGGCCGACCACGTCCTCGCCAGCGGCCTGCACCAGGCCATTGAGCACCTCGCTGATGCTCCCGTCGCCACCGGCGGAGACGACGGGGGAGAAGCCCGCCAGAGCCGCTTCCCGCGCCAGTTCGAGGCCGTGGTTTGGCCCCTCGGTGACGACCAATTCGTAGTCCAGGCCGATTGTCCCACACGCCCGCTCGATGGCCGGGATGGCTCGCTGCGCCTTCCAGCGGCCCGCGTACGGATTGACAATGATCTTAACCTTGCTCATTTGCCCCCCAATCTTTTCATGACTTGGCCGTCCTTCACTTCGAGTGGAATTATACTAACTTTCGAGGGAAAAGCAAAAGCTTGCCACATTGGTCAGGTTGTAGTAGAATTAGAAGAAACTGACGAAGGTTGTATGAAAGAGAGGTAGTAGAATGAACGTGGCGAACTTGATCACAGTGTTGCGGTTTCCGCTGCTGGTCGTGGTGGTGCTGTTGCTCTACTTTGGCGGAACCGTGGGGCAACTAATTGACGCGCCTCTCATCGTGGCGCTGATCTTGATGGACTCGCTGGATGGCATCGTCGCCCGGCGGCGTGATGAGCAGACCCTCATCGGCAGCGCGCTGGACATCGCTGCTGATCGGGCCGTGGAGATCGTCCTGTGGGTGACCTACGCTCATCTCAGACTGATTTCGGTGGTCGTGCCTCTGACGGTCGTCATTCGAGGTGCGCTGACCGATTCCATTCGCAACGTGGCGCTGCAACACGGACAGTCGGCGCACAGCATGATGCGCGCTTCATGGAGCCGCTGGTTAGTAGCTTCGGGGGCCATGCGCAGCAGCTATGGCATAATCAAGACAATCGCTTTCACGCTGCTGGCCCTGGCCTTGGGGTTAAAGACGGGAGGGCACGCAGCCTGGTACGGCGTGTGGATCGCTGCTTCAGTGATTAGCTGGATGGCTCTCGCGCTCTGCATCGTGCGAGGGTTGCCGGTGCTCATTGAGGTGCAGGAATTGTTCCAGTCGGCCGAGTTCCAGGTGGCCGCACCGTCTGTCTCCCACGAGTGAGCAGGGGCGGGGTCCTGATGGTTCACCCCGACTGGGCTCAGTACAAGCGACCGGCTCACCACGACAGCTTGTCGAAGGAGTGAAGCTTTGATGCATCTTCAGGATTTTATCAGCAGCAAGCCGATGACGCAACTGGGCATTGTTATTGGCCAACACATGCCGCGTCGGGTAGGCTACGGATTGGCGCGAATCGCCGCCGGCGTCATCGCTCGCCGAAAGCCAGAGGTCTACTGGACGGTGCACGCCAACTTGCGCCAGATTCTCGGCCCCGCAGCCGACGACGTGACGCTGCAGCGGATGACGTACCAGGTCTTCTTCCACGCCGGGCAGACCTACTATGACTTTTTTCACGCCATCGGTCAGCCGAAAGAGGTGATCGCTGAGATGGTGCGGATTCCAGACGAGATCGTGGCTTTCGTCCGGTCCGAGACAGCACGGGGTCAGGGCGTGCTGATGCTCGTTACTCACATGAGCAACTTTGACCTTCTCGGCCTGTCTATGGGCACACGAGACTTGCCTATCCAGATGCTCTCCCTGGCGAATCCGCAGGCGGGGTTTCACCTGTTGAACTACCTGCGGGCCACGGCCGGGTTTGAGGTTACGCCGATCACGCCCCAATCGCTGCGGGCGGCCATCCGACGACTGAAGAGTGGCGGCATCGTGTTGACCGGCGTGGATCGCCCCATCCCAGAGGATCGAGAGCTGGTCGAGTTTTTTGGCCGACCGGCCTACCTGCCCGCCGGCCCGGGACGTCTGGCGCTGATGACTGACGCCCTGGTCATCATGGGCAGTTGCTACTATGAGCCTGGCAAAGGATACGGCCTCGAAGTCACAGGGCCTCTCGAAATGATCCGCACCGGCAACCGGCGGCGGGACATTCTGGCCAACGTCCGCCGGCTGGCGAACGTTCTGGAACAGCACGTGCGCTCTCGCCCGGAGCAGTGGATGATGTTTCACCCCGTCTGGCCGGAGCAGGGAATTAGAAGATGATGAAAGGACTCGACACCATGATAGACTGGAAACTGCTGTGGAGCACCTTTGCTCTGTTGTTCGTGGCGGAGCTGGGGGACAAGACCCAGTTGGCCGTGATCTGCACCTCGGCCAGTTGCGACTGTCCGCGGACGGTCTTTCTGGGCGCGGCGCTGGCCTTGGTCACCGTCACCCTGATTGGCACCCTGGCCGGCCAAGTCGTCGCCCGCTTTGTCTCACCCGACCTCCTGCGCAAGGGAGCGGCGGGCCTGTTCGTGCTGATGGGCGTGTTGATGTTCTTTGACAAGATTTAGTTACGCTTCCACCAAGCTCAGGAACACCATCCTGATTCTCCTCCTGCTGGCGGCCTTCGCCCTCAGGCTCTATCGCCTGGATCACCAGGAGATTTGGGGGGATGAGGCTCACAGTGCCTACGTGGCCAGTTTGCCCCTGCTTTCCGCCGTTTCCCCCCGCACGGAAACCAATCCCCCGCTCTATCACCTTCTCCTCTACTTCTGGGCCGGGCTGACCGGCTCCAGCGTCTTCGCCCTGCGGTTTCTGTCCCTCGTCCTGGGGGTGCTCACCGTACCGCTGGTCTATCGTCTGGCGCGACTGGCCTTCGGTGAGCTGGTGGGCCTGCTGGCCGCGCTGCTTTGTGCCATCTCCCCTTTTCAGGTTTACTACTCTCAAGAAGCCCGCATGTACGCTCTGGCGACCTTCTCCGCCACCCTCTCCATGTTCCTCCTGGCCA
>CAYNWI010000227.1:0-5013 GCA_964400825.1 uncultured Anaerolineae bacterium
GGTTGATATTGACGGCAACCCCCGTCCCCTGGACGGCGATTCGGACGGGATGGCGGTGACCGACATCGGAGCCGACGAATTCACCCTGGTGGGCGACCTCGACCGCGACTGCGATGTGGACATCGCCGACATCATGCTGGTGGCCAGCCGCTGGCACACCGCAGAAGGCGACGACGACTACGACCCGGCCTACGACCTGAACGATGACAGCAAGATAGACATCGTGGACATCATGCTGGTGGCGGTGCACTGGGGGGAGACCTGTGAAACTGGGGTTGACAAGTGGGCGTTGTGGACAGGCGGCACGCAGCTTCGCGGCGCCAACATCTGGCAGCGCCGCGTCTATCCTGAGCTGGATGGCCCCACCTTCCTGGGACCCGGCCCCGTCGGCCCACCTTATGTCCAGAGCGACTTCGACAACCTGGCCACGCTGGGGGCCAATTACGTCAACATCTCCCATCCCGGCCTGTTCACCGAGGAGCCACCCTACGTCCCGGACCAGGACATCCAGGACAACCTGGACAACCTGCTGGCCATGATCAAGCAGGCCGGCCTGTTCGCCGTGATCAGCGCCCGCACCGGGCCAGGCCGCAGCGATTTCACCTTCTACTGGGATGGGGCTGGCGACTGGTTCGATGAGAGCTATCTTAACGATTCCGTGTGGCAGGATCAGGCGGCGCAGGACGCCTGGGTGGCCATGTGGGCCTACACCGCCCAACGCTACCGCGATAACCCCATCGTCGTCGGCTACGACCTGATGGTGGAGCCCAATTCCAACGAGGTCGGCAGCCACGCCCTCTACGATGCGCTGGACATCTGGGATCCGGAGGAGTTTTATGCAACCTACGGGGGGACGCTGTATGACTGGAACCAGCTCTACCCCCGCATCAGCACCGCCATCCGTCAGGTGGACACCGACACGCCCATCCTCATCGGCGGCAACGGGTACAGCGCGGTTGAGTGGCTGTCCTACGTGGAGCCCACCGGCGATCCGCACACTGTGTACACCGTGCACCAATACGAACCCCACAAATACACCCATCAGGACGCGGGCGTGCAGGACTGCACCTACCCCGGCTGGTGCGACGTAGACTGGGACGGACAGGACGAGTGGTTTGACCAGGCCTGGCTGAACGGTCTGCTCTCGACGGTGGATGATTTCCAGACCACGCACGGCGTGCCAGTGTCGGTGAACGAGTTCGGCGTGATGCGCTGGGAGCCAAATGCAGACGATTTCATGGACGATGAGATGCCCCTGTTCGAGCAGCGAGGCATGAACCATGCGCTGTGGGTGTGGGATCCGGCGTGGGAGCCGTGGACGCAGGAGGTGGACGCCTTCAACTTCCGTCACGGCCCCGACCCCAACAACCACACCGACATCGAATCCAGTGGCCTGATGGACGTCATCGTTGAGCATTGGGGGCAAAACACGATATGGCCGTGACTCTGTCATTGCGAAGGCGCGGGGTTTGCGCCTGAAGCAATCCCCTCCTCCGGGCGTAGGAGATTGCTTCGCCTTCGGCTCGCAATGACACAGAGTTCTACTGCCGCAGCACGTGGCGCTCGATTTCTTCGATGAGGAAAGGCAAATTGGGACGGGTGAAGCTCAGGTGAGGAGCCGGAACGCGATGATGCTTGATGTTCGGCGGCGTGTGTTTGTGGTGAGGATGAGTGGAGGCCAGTTTCGGGTCGTTGGGATGAGGCCACGAATCATACCAGTATAGTTGTTCCTTGCCAGGGTAGCTAGTGCGACAGTATTCAACGGCATCGGGTAGAGGGCTTACAGTAAAAGGTGGATGACATCGCGAGACTTCGTAGCGGTACACTTCGATAACTCCCTGCTGAAAGTTCAGCAATTCGTACACGCACAATACACAATCGTCACCGAGGGCCACCAAGCCGGTTAGACGTGCCGTATCCAGGCCAGGAGGGGCCAAAACGAGTGTGCTCATGCAAATAGAGGGGTAGCGCGCTGGCAGTGTGTAGACCAGGTGCTCGTACTGGGCACGGACCAACATAGGGTGTCCCTCAGCTAGCGACGAGCGTGCGGCGCAACTGGTCAGGCAGTGGCTGCCGACGCAGCAGTTCACGGTAGGCTTGCTCACGTTTCAGCCATACCTTGTACAAACCATGCCATTCGAGGAAATCGTGGAAGGTTGGTTCTTCGCCGTCGTCAAACTCAGACAGTTCGCCGGACTCCATCGCCTGGTAGAAGTCTTGCGACAGAATGCCGTACTTGTCCTCGAAGGTACGCAGTTGCCACTCAAGCCAATGTATTTCACGGATCAGTTGTTGTCGTTCCATGTTTCACTCCTTCTGAGAGTTTGAGCATAATCTGTCCGACATTGTCATTCTTTCCTGACGTCAAGTATACCACAAAGAGGATTTCCTGACAACTAACTTTTTGCCCACGTTTACCTGACTTAAAGGAGATTGAGCCATGAAAACGATTCTCGCCGGGTTGTTCGCTGTTCTGGTGCTGGTATCGCTGCTCATCGTCACCATTCAAGCCGAAAACAAAACCCCGTCGTCAAGCGCGGGCGATCCCTGCGCCCCATTGCCCCCGCCCACTGGTCCCACCGTCACTGTCTCCTCGGAGTCAGAGTTGCGCAGCCAGGCCTACAGTGCCGCGCCTGGCACGACGATCCTGGTCTCGGCGGGGACTTATAACTTGCAGAACATCGTCCACGTGGTGAATAGCGGCCTCACCATCCGCGGCGCCACCGGGAATCGCGACGACGTGATCCTGGATGCGGGTGGGATGGGCACTGGTCTCACCCACGGTATTCTAATTGACGTGGACGCCGACGACGTGACCATCGCCGACCTCACCATTCGCAATGCCGGCGAGCACGGCGTATCCATCCAGGGCAGCGACCGCCCCACGCTGTACAATCTGCACATCGTGGACACCGGCAGTCAGTTGGTCAAGGTCAATCCCTGGGAGAACGGGAGCGAGGACGGGCTGCTGGCCTGCTCGCGCCTGGAATACACCACCACCGCGCCCGACGATTACACCAACGGCATCAGCGCCCACCGGGCCCACGGCTGGACGGTGCGCGACAACCAGTGGTACCGCATCCGCACGCCGGGGAACGCGCCGGTTCCCACGATTCTGTTCTGGTCCGAATCCACCGACACGGTGGTAGAGCGCAACTTGCTGGTGGACTGCTACCAGGGCATCGCCTTTGGCAACGCCAGCCACGGCAGCGGGGACCACAGCGGCGGCATCGTGCGCAACAACTTCATCTACGCCTCCTTGCCCCACGACTCGGTCATCGAGATGGTCCACGCCTCCGGTTGGTTGGTGGCGCACAACACGGCCCTGCTCCTCAATCCCGATGGCGTGACCTGGGGCATGGAGGCCCGCTTTTCTGACAGCGAGGGCACCTTTGCTTACAACCTGACCAACATGAGCATCTGGCACAACCGCGATGGCGCCCAGGGTGCTGTAGTGGGCAACGTCACAACTGCTCAGTCCGACTGGTTTGTGAACGCGGCCAGCGGCGACCTGCACCTGCTCTCCACGGCCACCGCTGCCATTGACCAGGCCGCGCCGCTGGCCCAGGTCACCGACGACTATGACGGCGACGTCCGGCCCATCGGCCCCGCCCCGGACGTGGGCGCTGACGAGTACGGCGCACCATCGCCCACCGCTACCCCCACCCCCACGCCTACGCCCACCAATCCACCCTGCGACCTCGACGGCGACCTGGATGGGGACGGCGACGTGGACATCGCCGACATCATGCTGGTGGCCAGCCGCTGGCACACCGCCGTGGGCGACCCTGACTACAACGCCGCCTACGACCTGGACGGCAGCGGCGTGATTGACATCGTGGACATCATGCTGGTGGCGATACACTGGGGAGAGAACTGCACGACGCCCACGCCCACTCCCACACCCACCCTCACCCCCACTCCCACACCTACCTCCACCCCCTCCCAGCTTATCCAACCGACCGACCTGGTCTACCAGGGTGCCTTCGCGTACCCACCTGGCGACGAATGGGCCTACAGCGGTCATGCGCTGGCCTATTATCCCGAAGGCGATCCCACCGGGCCAGCCGACGGCTATCCTGGCTCACTTTATGCCGCAGCCCATGCGTGGTACGATCTGGTGGGAGAGATCCCTATCCCCGAACCGGTCATAGCCGACGATTTCGATGACCTGCCCCAAGCCTCCGTGCTGCGGGCCTTGACAGACATCACTGGGGGTTGGAAAGACAACTGCACCTACAACGACGACTGCATCTATCGAGAGGTGGACGGTTTGGAATATCTGCCCAACATCAACAAGATCGTTTGGAATCTGAGGGACTGGTACAACGTGGCTGGCTATGATCAGGATTCCTTGGGATGGAGTGAGCTGGATATGACCGGCGCTCAAGGGGTGTGGCACATCGGAGAGCGGGGCAACGACGTATTCCACAACGGAAAAACTTGCAACTATCTCTTCCAAGCTCCTGAGAGCTTTGCCAGCCAATATCTCGAAGGAAAATGGCTCATCGCCGGCAGCCATCGAGCGGCTGGAGCATTCGGCGGTTCCCAGGGGCCAACGCTTTATGCCCTCGCCCCCTGGGAAGACGGCCATCCTCCTGAATCGGGACAGAATCTGGATGCTTTGGCCCTGGTGTATTATCCCGCAATCTACCCGGAATGTCTCGACGACCCAGATGAATGTTACTTCCCAGACTACCGGCCCAAAGACGACTGGGGAGGCGGAGCCTGGGTGCAGACCGCCGACCGAAGCGGCGTCCTGATCTTCGGGAGAAAGGGGCTGGGGGACAACTGCTACGGAACCCCGGAAGAGTGCGGTGGAGACCCTTGTGATCCGTACAAAGGCTACCATGCCTATCCGTACGAGCCTCAGATCCTCTTCTATGACCCAGAGGAGCTGAAAGAGGTAATTGCTGGAACCAGGGAGCCGTGGGAGGTGGTACCTTATGAGGTCTACAGTCCAGTAAGCGAAGTGCTCGATCAGGAATGTGCCACCCTCGGTGCCGCAGCCTA
>CAYNWI010000228.1:0-4968 GCA_964400825.1 uncultured Anaerolineae bacterium
GCGCCGAAGCAATCTCCAATTCGCGGGGTGGGGATTGCTTCGCCTTCGGCTCGCAATGACAAGCAAGTGGAAAGGGCTTCTGATCACCCCCCGACCAACATTTGCTTCGCCTTCCGCCAGGCCTTGCGCGGGTTGGCGTAGCGCCTCCAGTTGCGACGCGCCCAGCGCTTGAAGGCGTTCCAGGGCTGGCGGCGCTGGGATTCCGCCAGGGCCCAGTTCAGGAACTCAGGATCCTGGCCCTTGATCTTGGTCTCGGTGGGGTTGCGGCGGTATTGGTCGTGGCTGGCGATGAGGGAAAGGTCGTTTTCGATGCAGTAGGTGTAGAGGTCGCTGCCGGGGTGGGGGGTGTAGAAGGCCGGGCTGTAGTAGTCGGGGTCAATCTCCTTGAGCATGGAGATGGTTTCCATCACCTCTTCTTTGGTCTCGGTGGGGAGGCCCAGCATGTAGTTGGCCCAGACGGAGATGCCATACTTCCGGCAGACCTGAGCTGCTTTCAGGTTCACTTCCCTGGTGGTCCCCTTGCGCAGGAAGCGCAGCACCCTGTCGCTGCCGCTCTCGAAGCCGATGAAGTAGCCTCGGCAGCCAGCGTCGGCCATCAGCTCTGCCAGCTCCTCGTGGCGGACGATGATGTCGGCCCGGCTCTGGCAGAAGAAGGGCTGGGTGAACCCTTCCTGCTTGTAAGCCCGACAGAACTCGGCCACCCATTCCCGGTCGTTGGTCAAGCAGTCGTCGTGGAACATGAAGCTGGCGAAGTGGTACTTTTCCTGCAGGAGCTTCAGCTCTTCGATGACGCTGGGCACGCCCCGCTGGCGGAAGCGGCCGAAGATGATGCGCTCGGCGGGCTGGCAGAAGTTGCAGTTGTAAATGCAGCCGCGCCCGGCGATGATGGTCAGAAAGGGCGGCGGCAGCTCCGGCACGAAGGACACCTCCGGGGAATCGGGTTCGTAGCCGCACCTGCGCCACTCGTCCAGGAACAGCTCCCGATCCACGAAGGGGATGGCGTCCAGGTCGGGCCTTTCTCCGACCAGCACTCGCTCTGCTGGCGGCTCGCCCCTCTCGATGGCAGCCAGCAGCTTGGGAAAGGTGATCTCCGCCTCGTTAGTGACGATGTAGTCAATCTTGGGGTTGGCTTCCACCTCATCCAAAACCAGCGTGGGATGCGGGCCGCCGACGACGGTGATGATCGAGGGATCCACGTCTTTGATCACGTCTAAAGCCTTCGTCACCGGATTGTAGTCCACGCTCATCATGGTCAGGCCCGCGACGTTGGGGCGCCGCTGCTCTATCTCTGCTCGGAGTTCGTCCCAGCCCTTGAGGCCCCGCAGGTCAATGAGGTCCACCTCGAACCCTTCGGCCTTGGCGCAGGCAGAGAGTTGGGCCAGGCCGTGATTGATCCAGCCCGCCTCCATCCCCTTGCCCAGGCTCTCGAAGCCGTAGCCGGCTATGCCGGCATAGATTAGTGTCGTCTTCATCTCTTGCCTCGCAACACCCTGGTGAATTCCTCCTCGCTCTCGATTCCCGCTTGTTTCAGCATCTTGTGGAAAACCCAACGGGGAATGTCCTCGCCCCGCTTATGACTGACGGCGACCTTGAAATCATCTGTCTCCGTATGCCGATACCAGATTTCGTGTTTCTTGGAGCGAGTTCTTTGAAAGCCGAGCTTTATTCAGCACCTTGCGGAAGTCGTTGTAGCTATATACTGCCATCGTGACTCCGCTTGAAGAAGGTCTTGACTTTGTTGACACCTTCGGTGTCGTAGACATCCGTGGTGCAACTGGCAACAGCCAGAACATAGGGATAGTGTTGACCAAGGTTGGGGCTATCCCACCAGCCATTTTCTAAGTAGACCTCTGCGTACTCCACCGCCATCTCCGCCAGGTCGGTGAGAGCTTCCTCCTCGGTGTCCATCGCTGTAGCTAGGTCAAGTTCTGGGCAATAGGCGCAGCACTGGCCATCTGACCACTCGATCTGGGCTGTGAGGCAGGGCAGCGCGAGCTCGACAGTAGTTTTCTCCTCCTCGAAGGCGATCAAACTGCGCGTGGCAGCAGTCAAAACCTCATCCACGCTTTTGTAGCGCCCTGAGGCTATCAGGCGGGCAATGCCCCACGACGCCTCAGACGGCAGTTTCACCCGCAAAGTCAACATCCCATTTCCCTCCCTAAAGCATCCCCCGTTGGGCGAAGGTCTCTGACCAAGCCCCGCCCACGGCTGCGGTCAGGAGACCTTGCCGAACTTTTGAGACCTCCGCCGAACTGTTGAGGCTCCTAAAGTATTCCCACCTTACTGTGATCCCCCAACACCATCTTGTAGGCCCGGGGCTTGACGGGCGAGCGGATTATCTCCACGTGGCGCCCGATCAAGCTGTCCTCAATGCGGTGGTGGATGTCCTCGATCTTGCAGTGCTCCATGATGATGGAGTGCTCGATCTCGCAGTCGGCGATGAGGCAGTCGTGGTAGATGGAGGTGAAAGGGCCGACGTAGGCGTTAACCAACCTGGTTCGCTCCCCGATGATGGCCGGGCCGCGCACGGTGCTGTTGATGATCTCAGCATCCTTTTCAATAACTACCCTGCCGTTGACCTTGGAATCGGCGTCAACCAATCCTTCTACTCGAGACTCGTTGGATTCCAAAACCAGGCGGTTGGCCTCCAGCATGTCCTCCATCTTGCCCGTGTCAATCCACCAGCCTTCATGGATGTAGGGATAGACCTGATAACCCTGTTCTATCAGGTACTGGATGGCATCGGTGATCTCTAGCTCACCCCGCCAGGAGGGCTGTATGGCGTTGACCGCCTCAAAGACGTGATGGTCGAACATGTAGATGCCCACCACGGCCAGGTCGCTGGGAGGGTGCTTTGGTTTCTCCACCAGGCGGACTATCCGTCCATCCCGCAACTCGGCTACACCGAACTGCTGGGGATTCTTCACCTGCTTGAGGACGATTTGAGCGTTCCAGTCACTGCCGGTGAACTGCTTCACCAGCGCCGTGATACCCCCCTGGATGACGTTGTCGCCCAGAACCATCACAAAGCGATCGTTTGAGAGGTACTTCTCGGATATCTTCACGGCATGGGCCAGGCCCAAAGGCGCCTCCTGGTGGATGTAGGTCACCTTAGCTCCCCAGGCCGAGCCGTCGCCCACGGCAGCCTCGATCACTGGGGCCGTGTCACCCACCACGATGCCGATGTCGCTGATACCGGCCTCCACCATAGCATCGAGGACGCGAAACAGCACCGGGCGGTTGGCCACCGGCACCAGTTGCTTGGCGCTGGTGTAGGTAATGGGCCTTAGTCGCTTGCCCTGGCCCCCACTGAGAATCAAACCTTTCATTGCAACTCCCATTCCATTTCGGATTGCGGAATTCGGGATATCCCTGCAACCTGCACTTATACCAATTGCCGCATGAAGTACCATGAATAAGCGAGTGCCCGCCGGTTGAGCGCCGCCCTGAGTAGCGAAGCGTATCGAAGGGTAGGCCGAAGGCCGTATCGAAACCAAGTGCACGAAGCGTGCAGGAACGCTTGGGCTCGATACGCCGCTCGCTATGACTCGCAGCTACTCAACCGGCGCTTAACTCATGATTTGCGGTGCTTGAATGGGCAATTGGTATTAGCTCAGTTGAAGTATCCGCAATCTGCAATCCCTTGATTTCCCTCTGACAGAGCGAGCTACTCGTTACTTATTTCTCGTTACTCGTTACCTACTTCCCCCGTCTCTGCCAGCGAGTTTTCTTGAGTCGCTTTCTGTGCTTGTGCTTGGCTATCTTTTTGTTTCGCCACTTCTTGACGGAACCCATTTCGACTCCTCCTTTCTAATTCTAGTACTGGCTCTTCAGCACCACTGGTAGATACACGAACCATATCTGCATTTCCTCCGAGAGAGGGCTGCTGTTGCCTGAGCTGTCGTACGCGCTGATGGCCAGGTACGTGGTTGGCGGCGACGGCTTGTGGGGCAGGCGGAAGCTGGTCACGTTGGTGGCGTCGTAGCTGCCAGTGTAGACGCCCGGTTCGGATCCGTAGTGCACTTCATAGCCGATGACGTCGCCTTCCAGGCTGGCCTGCCAGCTCAGCTCCGCCCCACCGCCCGCCAGATTGATCGCGGGAGCGCCGGGTGCCGCTGGCGCCGTGGCGTCCACCACCTTGACCGTGCCCGTGCTGTAGGATACCACCGCCAGGTTCCTGCCGTCATCGCTGCGGCCGTAGACGTAGTAGGTCCCACTGCCCACCTCGGACGTGTCCCAGACGTAGCTGCCGGCGCCTTCACTCAGGCAGTGGGCGATGAGCCGCCCGTCGCGCCCCGCGCCATCGCGGTCGTAGTACAGCGAGATGACCGCCTCGTCATCGGGGTCACTGGCCGTCCAGTGGATGGTGTAGCTGCCGCTGCCCGGCTCCTCGGCGGCACTGGGGCTGGTGATCGTTATCGTCGGCGGCTGGTTCAGGCAAAACAGAGCCAGGTTGGACATCTCGTTCCACTGACTTGTCTCTTCGCAGAGTTCCAGGTTAGTGGTGGCGGACAGGATGCCCGTCGAGGAGATGAAGAAGCGCGCGCTGATCGTACCTGGCTCGACCACCCACTCTGGTAAGGACAGGTCGAGGTCGGTACCGGCCCAGACGCCGCAGGTCTGCTGCACGCACGCGCCCCCGTCGCAGGCCAGGCAGTACTCGCCTAGCTCGCCATCCGCCGTGACGGTGATGTCGTTCGCGGGGATGCCAGGCAGCCCGCCAGGCCAGCCCTCAGGGGTCAGCGAACCGGCTTCGATGGTACAGGTCAGCGACGCGCTGCCGGCGAAGCCGTAGACCCCATCACCCTCTTCCCAGGCGTGGAGGAAGGCCCCGCCGTCACAGCCCGGCGCCGTCAGGGTCAACTCCCCGGCGAAGCCCCAGCTCTGATCCAGGGTCATGGCTGCCTGGACGGCATGGATGGCGAACACCTCCAGGGTGCCCTCGAAGCCCACCTCGTAGGGCTCTTC
>CAYNWI010000229.1:0-4961 GCA_964400825.1 uncultured Anaerolineae bacterium
CCCAGGGAAGCACTGGGCCCTCCCTGTGGCCCGCAGCCCCTCTGCCTGATTACTATAGCTAGCTATCACCTCCTCTCGGTACGGTGTCTGCGCGTTCCACCCGCGCAGATAGCTAAGCCCCCTTGGTTGCATCTCCGTAGCTGACACTACAATTATTATAACTCATTTTGTCTAAAGGCGCAAGCCTGCTTTAGGCCCGTAGGGCGTGAAACGTGCGTCTGGCCAGGGCCACAACGACCGCTGAGGCCGCTGGACTAGGGTCCGGCGTGAGGGGGTGAGCAGTTGCTCAAGTTCAATCCCCGGTTTCCTCTTCGCCTAGCACCTCCCGCGAGCGACCGGCTCCTCGGTCCGGCCCGACGATACCCTGTTCCTCCAGCAGGTCTATCAGCCGAGCGGCCCGCGAGTAGCCGATGCGTAACCTTCGCTGTAGGAGAGAGATGGAGGCCCGGTTGTGCTTACGCACCATCGCGATGGCTTCCTCCAACAGATCATCCCCCCGCCTGGCCTCCTCTTCTTTGGCTCTCATCTCCTCCCAGAGCGGCTGCTGGGTCACCTCCTCAGCTCTGTAGAAGCTGGTGAGGACGTGCGTGCCTTCCGTGCCCTTCCAGTAGTGTACCAGGCGATCCAGTTCCCGGTCGGAGACGAAGCAGCCCTGCAGCCTCACCAACTGGCTGGAGTCCGCAGCCATGTAGAGCATGTCTCCCCGCCCCAGCAGCCTTTCTGCCCCTCCCATGTCCAAAACCACCCGCGAGTCCACCTGGCTGGTAACGGCAAATGAGATACGAGCGGGGAAGTTGGCCTTGATTAGCCCCGTGACTACGTCCACCGAGGGCCTTTGGGTAGCGATGACCAGGTGGATGCCCGTGGCCCGGGCCATCTGGGCGATGCGACAGAGCGACCGTTCCACTTCATCGTGGGCCAGCATCATCAAGTCGGCCAGCTCGTCCACAAAGACCACCAGGTAGGGCAGGCGACTCTCCCCCCGGGCCCCGGCTCGCTGGTTATACTCCTCGATGTTGCGCACCTCGGCGCTGGCCAGCTTTTTGTAGCGCTGATCCATCTGCCGCGTGACCCACTGCAGAGAGCCCACCACCCGCTCTATATCCACGATCACGGGTGTTATGAGATGGGGAATGCCATTGAAGTTGGTCAGCTCCACCCGCTTGGGATCTACCATCAATAACTTCAGGTCATCGGGGGTGTTATTGCACAGCAGGCAGGCGATGATGGAGTTGACGCAGACGGATTTACCTGAGCCCGTTGCCCCGGCGATCAGCAGGTGGGGCATGGTTCTTAGATCAGCCACCACGGCCTCGCCAGACACGTCGCGGCCCAGGCCGATGGCTAGTTTGGAATTCAACTTCTTGAAAGCCTCTGACTCGATCACTCCCCGCAGAGCCACCAGAGTCAACTCGGCATTGGGCACCTCGATGCCCACGATGGAGCGGCCAGGCACGGGGGCCTCGACGCGGACGGGCGAGGCAGCCAGGGCCAGAGCCAGATCGTCGGCCAAAGCGCTGATCTTCGACACCTTGACCTTCGTGCGCCTCCCTGCACGCCCTTCGATGAAGCCCGGTTCGACGCCAAACTGAGTGATCACCGGCCCCTGGTTGACCTCCACCACCTTGGCTGGCACGCCCAGGCTGACCAGGGTCTCTTCGATGATCTTAACTCGTTTGCGAATCTCGGCCTGACTGATGTCCTGATCCAGGCTCCCCTCCAGGATCTCGGCCACCGGAGGCAGCCGCCACCCCTGATCGCCGCCAATGATGCGGGGGAAGATGGGGCCACGCACGGGGCGGGATGGCTCAGGTGCAGGCTCAGGCGAGGGAGCAATAAGGGACCTCGCTTTGCCCCAGCGGCGGAGGCGAGCGAGGTGACTCTGGCCGAGATAGCGAAGCCTGGTCCATCCCTGCTTCAAAGCCTGACCTATCTCGACAGGGGAAAGGCCGGCCAGCATAACGATGGCTATGCTGGCCAGAGCTACGATGGCGATGTAAGTTCCCAGGTCGCCCAGGCTCGTGACCAGAACCCAGCTCACCAGCCAGCCCAGGTAGCCTCCACCACCCTCCTGAGCAGCCAGGGCTCGTGGATCCTCGGCTGAGGAGAGCAAATGGATCAGAGCCAGGCCCAGGGCGAGAAGCAGAGCTGCCCCCACGACTTTCTCCCAGGCTACTTGCGGCTGACGCCCCGATCCCGTCAGGAGTAACCAAACCCCCGCTGCCCCAAAAATGAACGGCGTTAGATACGTGCCCCAGCCGAAGGCCAGGCGCAAGAGGTGTAGCCAACCCTCGGTGAGGGTCCCTCGGTTGGGGGAAATCAGGCTGAGCAGGGTCAGCAGGGCCAGGGCCAACAAAGCTATGCCCACCCTATCCGCTCGCAGTAGCCCAGAGAGGTTTATGCGGAAGCTGCTCTTTTTTCTCTTTTTCCTGGATTTCCCAGATTGCCTTCGCTTAGCCATTATCCAGAGTGATTTCCCCAGTTGCTGTGCATATTATATCACACAATCTTCTGAAAACCAAACGAATGGCCGGGATAAAGATTGAGAAATAGAACCACCGTCGTTTCACCGCTCTATGTAACCGGGCAAAAGTTCTTTGCACTTTCGTCATGCGCAAAAACTGCTACTCAGGGGCGTCTCCGCCATAGCGCAGGGGAGAAGTCAAAAAACTCTTGCCGATCCACTCAGTGCACTTTTTGTAGCCACCATTCGATGCCCCGATAGATGCCCATGGCCGCCAGCCACACGGCGTAGCCAAAGACCACTACCCGACCAAACGGCCAGCCCTGGCGAAACCCGAACCAGCAAGCCACGGCGAACAGCGCTGTGGGAATGAGGCCAAAGGCCACCATCCGGCTAAAGTCGGCCGAGAGTGCTGCGTAGCCGCCGGTGTTGGTGGAGATGAACCATAGGGCGAAGGTGATGTTAAGCGGCATGACCGAGACGACCGCCGCCAGGACGCGCGACCTCCCGCTGATAAAGGCGATAGCAGTGAGGATGCCAAACGAAATGAGAAGCTGATAGATACGTGGTGTGCTCATGTCCTCCCTCTGGGAACCTTGGTGATGGGCCTATTATACTCCACCGAGCTCCAGGGAGCAAGCTCCGAAAAAAGAAAGCCCTCTGGCCTTGAAAGCGACCAAAGGGCTTGTCTTCTGTTAGCTGATCTCAACTCTGGCTGCGTTTGGCGATGAACTCGTAGGCCCTGGCCCACACCGCCTCGCGCTCGCTGTCCACGGTGATGCAGTGGCCGGAGTTGGGCCACCAGACGATCTCTTTCTCAGCGCTTCCCAATTCCTGGAAAATGATCTGCGCACTATCCGCGGGAACGTGGTGGTCTTTCTCACCCTGCATGATCAGGGCCGGCGCCTTGACCTGGGGCAGCTCCCGCCTGGCCAGGCGCATCAATTGCCCCAGACTGACGATGCACCGGACGGGGAGCACCTGATAGGAGAAGAGGTGCTCCTCGGCCTCGGGGTCGGTCAGGTCCGACTCGATGTTGGGGGTGACCCAGCGCACGAAATGTTGGGCCAGCGGCAGGAAACGGAAGCGCCAGTCGGAGATGTAGGCCGGGGCGGACATGGCGACGATTCCGGCCACAGAATGATGAGCCGCCAGGTGCAGGGTGATCAGCCCACCCATGGACAGGCCGGCGACAAAAACCTGGTCGCAGCGCCGTTGCAGCTCTCGCAGGCCCTCCTCAGCCGAGGCGACCCAGTCGCGCCAGCCGGTGCGGGCCATATCTTCGGGAGTGGTGCCGTGGCCGGCCAGCCGTACTCCCAGCATGGTGAGACCCTTCGCCGCCAGATACTCCCCCATGAGCCGCATCTCCGGCGGGCTGCCGCTAAAGCCGTGGATGAGCAGGCAGCCTGTGGGGCCGCCTTCGAAGAAAAACGGGTTCAAATCCAGCGTTTTCACAGTTCTTGACCTCCTCTGACCGTAAGCTGCTCCGCCTTCTTACGGTGCAATGTGTTCAGCGTTTCCCTGAGTGCCACGACCTGCTCTTTCCCCAACGGGTAGAACTTCAGCGCCACTAAGAAAATCGCCAGGGCCACGACGGGCAGCAGGCCCATGCCCAGCCGGATGCCCAGTGCGACGGACGAGGGCTGGGTCGTCAACGCGGCATTGTAGCCGCTGAGGCCCAGCACCAGGCTGCTGGAGCCGCCGATCAGCACCATGACCAGCCTTTCGATGAAAGCGGTCACTCCGAAATAGCTCCCCTCCCGCCGCCGGCCGGTGTGGAGCTCGTCTTCGTCTATCACGTCGCTGAGCACGATGTCCCGCACCAGCGTGATGCCGGAGTTGGCCGCGCCGACGAGGAGCATCATTACGAAGGCCTGCCCCAGGTTGCCAACGACCAGGACGAGCAGCATGAAAGTCACGAACAACGTCACCGCCAGGCCCAGCGTCCGCTTCGAGCCCAGGCGCAGGGCCACCCACCGCCACAGGGGGTAGAAGAGGATAGCCGAGATGAACATGCCCATGAATATCAGGCTCATCTGCTCCTCCTCAGCGCCGAGGACGTACTTGGTGAAGAAGGGCACCATGGCCGAGAGCCAGCTCCAGATGTAGCAGATCATCAGGTTGGCGCCCACGAAGGCCAGGAACGGGCGGTTGGTGAAGGTCTCTTTGAAGGCGGCGATGAGCGGCAGTGCCTTCTCCGCGCTGACCTCCTTCCGCTCCCGGCTTCCCAGCAGGGAGAACCAGAAGGCGCCCCCGCCGATGAGCCCCAGGATCACGCCCGCTCCCGTCCATCCGCCCAAATCGCCGAACCGCTCGGAGAGGGCGCCGACGATGACAGGCATGATGGCCAGGCCCAACGCCGTGCCGATCATCGCTGCCACCTGTCGGTAGATGGAGACCTCCGTCCTTTCCTCGAGATCCTCGAAGGCCTCGGGGAAGAGCGCGGTGTAGGTGACGCTGACGGCGGTGTACGCCAGGTCAAAGAGGGCGATGACGA
>CAYNWI010000230.1:0-4915 GCA_964400825.1 uncultured Anaerolineae bacterium
ACGTCGAAAGGAACGTTGTTGAGGACGGCTCCTATCAGGCGGGCGTTGACTTTTTCCAGCAAGGCTTTGGCCCGCTGAGCATGATCTCTCTTGGTGCCACCGGCTTTGAAGACCAGTAGCACTCCATCAACTTTGGAAGCTAACACGGCGGCATCGGTGACGGCGATGATGGGGGGGACGTCGAAAAGGATCGTGTCGGCTCGCTCTAGCAGGGCGGCGATGATTTCCCCCATGCGGCGCGAGCCCAATAGCTCCGAAGGGTTGGGCGGCAAGGGGCCGCTGGGCAGGAGCCAGAAGTTGGGGACGTCAATCTCCTGCAAAGGGGGCTTCTCCATGGCCTGGTCCTCGACGACCATGGTGGTAAGCCCAGCCCCGTTGGGGACGCCGAAGATGGTGTGCTGAGAGGGGCGTCGTAGGTCGCAATCAACCAGGATCACCCTCTTGCCCCCCTGAGCCATGGTGATGGCCAGGTTGGCCAGGGTCGTGGATTTGCCCTCCTCAGGCCCTGGAGAAGTGACCACCATGGTTCTGATGGGTTTATCCAAACTGGAGAATTCTAGATTGGTGCGCAGCGTGCGAAATGCCTCGCTGGCAGGTGAGCGGGGATTGGCTAAAGTGATTAAACTCTCCTTGCGGTCAGTTGTCATCGTAAATCTATCCTCCTTCACTCATTTGAAGCTCTTCAAGAAAGCCCAACGGGCCTTTCGCCTGGCTCTGACGGGCACGACCTCCTCGGAGGTGATAATGGGTATGGAACCCAGCACGGCGACGCCGACGTGGCGCTCCACGTCCTCGGCAGTGCGCACGATGTCCGACTCCAGCCACTCCAGGAAGAAGGCTATCACCACCCCCAGCATCAGGCCGAAGATGCCCCCAGCCAGGGTGTTGATCTTCGTCCTGGGTTTAAAGAGACTGAATCGGGCTTCTTTCCACGCAATGTATACTTCTACCTGGTCCCGTATGTCCTGATGTTTGTTCCACGTGTCTTGTTCCTCTTTGAACACCTGGGCGAAGGTCCAAGCTATGTTGCCGGCCACCTGCGGGTCGTGATCACGGGCATCAATCTGGATGGCAAAGGTCGCTTCGTCAGCACTGGTAGTGACCTTAGCCAGCAGGGAATCCCTGGACATGTCCAATCGCAGGCGGTCTATGACGTCATCAGCCGTTTCGTCCTTCTTTATGAATTCCCTATAGCTGGGGAGCAATCCCTTGGCTGCGTTTTGCAGCCCCCAATCGGCTCGGGCGGGCCTGAATAGCAGTTTGATGCTGCCTTTGTACTCCGGCGTCTGCATCTTGCTGAAGCCGTAGGCACTGACGGCAGTGATGGCAGCAACCAGAATGATAATCCAACCCCGCCGCCACAATATCTTAAAATACTCTTGTATTTCCACATTTTCCTCCTTGATAGCGGTCAGCTTATTTTACCACAGCCACTGCTTTTGGGCAACCTAGGGCAATTTCTTGTCCCAGGGAAACCGTCGCTGGCCAGGCAAGGGCGGTATCTCGCCCAGAACGGCCAGCCCCAGGGTCTCCACCTCCGCTCGGTCGCGCACGGTGTCGTCCAGGTAGTCCAGCAGGAAGGTCAGGGCCACGCTGGCCACGAGGGCCAAAAACAGACGGATGGGTAAGTCCAATTTGTCTTTTAGACTTCGAGCAGCCGGCAGCACCACCGGCGGGTCAATGAGGCGGATGTCGGTTTCGGTGGTCCCAAGCTGGCCCAGGAAATCGGCGCTGCGCTCCCGGAGCGCTTTGGCCGAGGCATCGGCTATCTCCCTGAGTTGTGCCTGGTCCCCCCAGGTGAGGTGCAAAGTCAAGATGCGATGCTTTCTATCGGCTGCCAGTGAACCGTGCAGGGCTCCGGCGGGGAGATCGAGACCGTCATTAGCCAATTCCTCGCTAACCGCCCTGGCGAAGGCCTCGCTGCCCACTACCTCCGTGAGCTCGTCAACCAGGTACTCCGAGGCCATCCAGGTGTAGTAGCGGTCATAGGCATAGTAACCGTCGCTCCTGGACTCAGGTACCAGGCCCACGGTGAAGCGCATGGAGGTTTGATAGAGAGCCGTTTGCCCTGGTCGAAGGACCAAGCTACTAATCAGGACAATAGCAACCAAAGCGATGACAATCCAAAGCCGTTGGTAGACGATCCTCCAATATTGACGAAGTTCCATTTTCCCCTAATTCCCCCTTATCCATTTCCGATGCTCGGCGTACTTCTCTTCGATAAACGCTCTCAACTGCTTCTCAAAGACCCGCTTGTCAAATCGCTCGGCGTGGCGGCGAATGACGGTCGGATCGTAGCTGGTCTCGTCGAATTCTTTGATCACCTCGATCAGGGCCTCAGGCGTCTGCTCGCGGAAGAAGGCTCCTGTTGCCCCTTCCCTCACCGTGTCCAGGGCGCCGCCGGCGGCGTAGGCGATGACTGGCCGTCCCGCCGCCTGGGCCTCCACAGGGGCGATGCAGAAGTCCTCCTGGCCAGGCAGGATGAAAGCCCGACAACGGGCGAAATAGTCGCCAATTTGCTCATCGGGTACGTGCCCCAGGAATTGGATATTGGACTTAGCCAAGGCCCGCAGGCTATCCCGATCCCTCCCATCCCCGATGATCACCAGAGGCAAGCCCAGCTCGTTGAAAGCTCGCACCGCCAGGTCAATGCGTTTGTAGGGAATAAGGCGGGAGACGACGAGAAAGTAATCGTCGTGAGAGCCGCTGGGGGCGAACTTGCTCGTATCTACCGGGGGGTAGATGACGACGGAATCACGGCGGTAGTATTTAGCGATGCGCCGCTGGACCGTGCGAGAGATGGCGACGAAGTGATCTACCCGATCGGCGGCGGCCCGGTCCCACAGCCGCAAGTAGTTCAAAAAGGGAGGCAGAGCCAGGCGAGCTAACTTTGCTACTCCCTCGCGTTGGACGTACTGGTGATAGTTCCACAGGAAGCGGGTGGGGGTCAGGCAGTAGCAGATGTGCAGGGTGTCGGGTGAGGTGATAACGCCGTGGCAGAAGCCGCTCTTGTTACTGATTACCAGGTCGTAGCCCGTGAAATCGAAGCTCTCGAAGGCGAGGGGGTACAGAGGCAGGAAAGGCTGGTGGTGTCTCCTGACGAAGGGCAGCCTGTCCACGAACGAGGTGTGGATGTCCCAGGAGCGGTATGCCTGGGGCATGGCCTGAGACCAATACATGGAAGTGTATATTGGAGCCTGGGGATACATCTCCACCAGCGCCTCCAGAACCACCTCCGCTCCTCCCCTTTGGTTGAGCCAATCGTGCACAATGGCCACTCTCAAATCCGACCTTCTCCTACCCTCGTGTCAGCATAAGTATACCAGAAATGAAAGAAATAAACAAGGAAAACACTGATCGGCACTTTAGGCGGGCGGGCGAGCGGATTCGCCCTTCGGCGAGGCTTAGGTCGAGCTAAGGGCAAGCTCAAGGGGCTGGCTCACATTTGACAAGCCCACGGAGGCGTTATATAATGCAAATGGCTTGAGGGCCTCTGGCTGACATTTTACTCTCGGCCCTTGCTAAGGGTCCAACCAGATCACAAGAGAGGAGGTGAAAGTGATGGAAAAGAGAAAACTGAGATTGGTGGCGATGGCCCTCGTGCTGGCTATCGTGCTGACGTTGGTTCTAACCTCAGTGGCTTCGGCCTGTCCGCCATGCACGGGAGGGTATTGGTATAAGGTAGTACCTGGGGATACGTGGTATGGGGTCGCTCGGAAAACGGGCATTGGCGTGTGGACGTTAATGAACGCTAACCCGCGCCTCATCCGCTGGAATAAGTGGTTGTACGTCTGCGATTGGATGTGGATTCCGAAGTGCTGCTACGCAACATGTTGCTGCTGGTAACACGTTGTGCCTGGGGATACGTGGTGCGAGCTGGGGTGCCGCACCCAGTTGATGCACTGGCGTCAACATGACATCCCCCAGCAATGCCTTGAAGGTGCCAGGTACGTGTTGTTCAGGCCAGCCTTGACCATATCTACGTCAGCCAGAGGTTCGTCATTTTGTCCAGCCAGGTAGGATAGGGGCACAAGCAAAAGCCAGGGCATTGGCATTGGCCCTGGCTTTTGCTTGTTTCCAGGCTTTATTCAGCCCAGTTCGATGGGTTTGGAGAGCACAGCCACCAACAACTTCACAGCGTTCAGCACGTCGTTGTGCTCAACCATCTCCGAGGGCGTATGCACATAGCGGCAGGGGATGGAGAGGCAGCCGGCCGGCACGCCCTCCCGCGAAACCTGGATGGCCCTGGCATCGGTGGTTCCTCCCGTCAAGACTTCTAGTTGATAAGGGATTCCAAGCTCTTCGGCGGTCTCGACCAGCAAGTCTTTGACTGCTGGATGAGCCAGCATCCCCCCATCTTTGACCTTGACGGCCGGCCCATCGCCCAAAGAGACGGCCATGGTGTGAGCCTCCGGTGTATCGCCAGTGCACGTCACATCAACGGAGATGCCCAGGTCGGGATGGATGCCGTAAGTCGAGGTGATAGCCCCCCGCAGCCCCACCTCTTCCTGCACACTGAAGACGAAGTAGACGTCGTGGGGTGAGGCCTCGAGGTCGCGCATGACCTGAATCAGGATGGCGCAGCCGATGCGGTCGTCCAGGCTCTTGGCCATGAGGCGATCGCCCTGGGCAGCGAAGGGCCGCTGAAAACCGGCGATGTCCCCCACGCCCACGGGCGCCGAATCTTTGTCCTTGGCTCCCACATCCAAATAAAGTTTGTCAAAGCCAGGTATCTTTTCACTCTCAGGGGGCTCTCGCTTCTCCAGGCCAAAGGTGCCCACCGTACCATTGGCGAAGACGGCCCGCCCGCCCAACAAGGCGAGAGGACGCACCCCGCCCACCGGGGCAAAGCGCAAAAAGCCCTTCTCGTCCACGTGGGTGACGATGATGCCGATCTCGTCCATGTGGGCGGCCA
>CAYNWI010000231.1:0-4911 GCA_964400825.1 uncultured Anaerolineae bacterium
TCTGCCTGGTGCGGGAGAACCGCGAGGGCACGCTCTACACTCTGGTCTACGGGCGGAGCATCTCGCAGGCCGTGGACCCGGTGGAGAAGAAACCGCTGTTCAACTTCTATCCCGGCACCACCGCCTTCTCGGTAGCCACGGTGGGCTGCAACTTCCGCTGCGCTTTCTGCCAGAACTGGGAGATCTCCCAGGTGGTGCGAGACGAGCATCTGATCATGGGGCGGGAAGCCAGTCCGCAGCAACTGGTGGCCGCCGCCAGGAGCTACGGCTGCCGCAGCATCGCCTACACCTACACCGAGCCGACCATCTTCACCGAGTACGCCTACGATACGGCCAGGCTGGCCCACGACGCAGGTATAGCCAACATTTACGTCACCAACGGCTACATGACCGAGGAGATGCTGGAGGCCTTCGATCCCTACCTGGACGCCGCCAACGTGGACCTCAAGGCCTGGAGCGACGAGTTCTATCGCCAGTACTGCGGGGCGCGGCTGCAGCCCGTGTTGGACAGCCTCAAGAAGATGAAGGAGCTGGGTATCTGGGTGGAGGTGACGACGCTGGTCATCCCCACGCTGAACGACTCGGACGAAGAATTCCAACAGATCGCCGAGTTTATCGCCCAGGAGCTAGGAGTAGAGACGCCGTGGCACATCAGCCGCTTCCATCCTCAGTATAAACTCGCCGACAAGCCCCGCACCCCGATAACCACCCTCGACCGGGCGCGGGAGATCGGGCTGGCAGCGGGCCTGCGCTACGTCTACCAGGGCAACGTGCCCGGCAGCCAGGGCGAGAACACTTTCTGCTACCACTGCGGCAAGCTGCTCATCGGCCGCTACGGGTATCGAATCATGGAATCTCACATCAAAGACTCAAAGTGCGCCTACTGCGGGGCCGAGATAGACGGCGTGGGCCTGTGAGTCTGGGAGCGTCCAGACCCTTAGGGTTTTCCAAACCCTAAGGGTCTCAAAAACGGTTGCATCATGGCCAGAATCAAGACCAAGTTTCAGCTCTCGGCGGGAGGAGTGATTTTCAGAGAAAACGAGGGCATCCAGGTGGCCCTCATCGCCACCAAAGGGGGGCAGATTTGGGGCCTGCCCAAGGGGCTGGTTGAGAGAGAAAGAAAAGAGCCCTTGGAAGAGGCTGCCCTTCGCGAGGTGCGGGAGGAGACGGGCCTCCGCGGCCGGGTGCTGGAGCGGATTGATAAGATAGAGTACTGGTACCGTTGGAAGGAGGACGATGAACCGGTTCGCTATCACAAAATCGTCTACTTCTTCCTCATCGAGCATCAGGGAGGGGACATCAGGGATCACGACTTCGAGGTAGACGAGGTCCGCTGGTTCCCACTGGCAGAAGCCGAGAGAGTGGCTTCTTACGAGAGCGAGAGGGAGATCCTGCACAAAGCCAGCGAACTTCTAGCCAAGCGTCTCGGAAATGAGGCGACGAGGCAATGAGTAACGAGTCAACGAGTGAGGAGGTGAGCAAGTCAGATGGAGAACAAAGGTAAAATCTACACCATCACAGTGCTGATTGCCCTGGCAGGCGTGTTGGTGAGCCTGATCGTCAGTTGCTTCGCCGGGGGCGTAGCGGGCTACTGGATAGCTAGTCGCCAGACGCGGGAAGTAGCTGAGGAGCTATTTCAAGAAAGGGAGGGCTTTGAGCGCCCCGAATTGATCATCCCGCCTGAGCTTTTCGAAAGAGAATTCGAGCCCTTCAGGGAAAGGCTTTCCGGCGCGATGGTGTCGTACGTGGAACCCGGCAGCCCAGCCGATGAAGCGGGCCTGGCAGAAGGGGACGTCATCACCGCCGTGGACGGACGGGAAGTGGACAGGGATCACCTCCTGGACGAGCTCATCCAGCGCTACAAGCCCGGCGACAGCGTGGAGATCACCTGCTGGCGAGGCGACCAGGAGCACGAGGTAAGGGTGCGTCTGGGCGAGCACCCCGATGAGAAAGGCAGGGCTTATCTGGGGATACGCTTCACGACCATCAACATGCAATTCTTCGAGAAGCCGGAGGATTAGAGATAAGCATTCAGACCCTTGGGGTTTTTCCGGGCGGAATCGAGGTCCTGGTAGCCAGTGTTGCAAAATACGACGGAACGCGAAGCTATGGCCGCAAAACCCCAAGGGTCTCCCTATGCAAAAGGCAAGACAACGACCTGGGGGGTATGGCGGGTGGGGTGCTCCTGCACCTGCACATCGGTCTGGAAGACCTGGCGGATGCTCTCCTGGCGCAGCACCTCGGCCGGGCTGCCACTGGCTACCACCCGCCCTCCATCCAGCAAGATGAGGCGGTCGAAATAAAGGGCAGCCAGGTTCAGGTCGTGCATGGTGGCTAACACGGTCAGGCTTTCCCGACGATTGAGGCGCTTGATCAGCTCCAGAATTTCGACCTGGTGATTTATATCCAGATGAACAGTCGGCTCGTCGAGGAGGAGGACCTGGGGCTCCTGAGCCAGGGCCATAGCGATGATGACCCGCTGTTTCTCGCCGCCCGATAATTCGACGAAGGGCCTCTCCGCCAGCACCGAGGTAGCGGTCAGTTCCATTTTCTCCGCCACCACCTGGCGGTCGCGGGGGCCTGCGCCCAGGATGGGCCGCACGTGGGGCGTGCGGCCCATCATCACCATCTCGTAGGCGCTGAAGGCGAAGGGCATGGCCAGCTCCTGAGGCACCACCGCCACGCGCTGAGCTACCTGGCGACGATCGAAAGCGCGCACGTCCTGCCCGTCCAGATAGACCCTGCCCCGGCTGGGCACCAGCAGGCCGCTCAAAACCCTGAGCAGCGTCGTCTTGCCCGAACCGTTAGGCCCGATGAGGCCCACCAGCTCACCCGCCCCCAGTTCGAGGCTGACCCCGCTCAACACCAGGCCATCATTTACGTAGTAGCAGAAATCAACCCCCGCAGCCTTCAAGGCAGAAGAACTTCCCCCCATTTCCCTCGTTTCCCTTTGCCCTCACCTACCCCCGCCCTTCGGGCACCCCCTCCCTCTCCCAAAATTGGGAGAGGGAGGGGGCAGGGGGGAGGGAGAGGGCTCTAGAACGCATACTCCCGTTTACTGCGCCTCAACAAGTAGATGAAGAACGGCGCGCCGATCATGGCGGTGATGATCCCCACCGGTATCTCGGCTGGCGCCAGGAGCAATCGAGCCAGCAGGTCAGCCAGGACGAGGAAGAGGCCGCCCATCAGGGTGGAAGCGGGCAAGAGCAGGCGGTGATCCGGCCCGAAGACCAGGCGAGACACGTGGGGCACCACCAGGCCGACGAAGCCCACCAGGCCGCTGACCGAGACCGCCGCCCCCGTCAGCAGCGAGCCTAACATGAGCAAGACCAGCTTGCGTCGCTCCACGTTCACGCCCAAGTAGGCCGCCTGCTCCTCCCCCAGCAGGAAGGCGTTCAGGTCATTGGCCAGGGCGTAGGCGGCCATCACCCCAGCCAGGATCAGAGGCACGACGACGCGCAACTGAGGCCAACTGCTGGCCGTCACTCCCCCCATCGTCCAGAGCACCACCCGCCGCAGGGTGTGGCCGCTGACCAGCATCAGGAAGGACATCACGGCGGCCAACATGGAGCTGAAGGCAAAGCCCGTCAGCAGCAGGGTGGTGACGGGCGTGCGCGGCCCCACCCGGGCGATACGATAGACCACCAGGACGGTCGCCAGCGCTCCAGTGAAGGCAGCCAGAGGCACCAGGGTGAAGCCCAGCCAGACCACCTGGATGGGCAGGAGCAGGGCGATGGTAGCGCCCAGGGCCGCCCCGCCCGAAGTGCCGATGATGTAGGGATCGGCCATGGGGTTGCGCAGCAATCCCTGGAAGACAACTCCCGCCGCGGCCAGGGCCGCCCCCACCACCGCTGCTGTGACCACCCGCGGCAGGCGAATCTGCAAGATGATAGCCTCCGCCTGTTCGGACCAGGTTGGGGACCAGGCGGTACCCGGCAGGCGAGCTATCAGCATCCTGGCCACCTCGCCGAAGGGTATGGCCACTGCCCCCAACGAGGCGGCCATGACCACACAACCCACCAGAGCGACAGCCAGGACCAGGATGACGACGGTAGGATTGCGACGTTTCAAACTTGAGACGCAGCCCCCACCCCCGGCCCCTCCCCGCCCCCCCTCGGTCCCCCCCAACTCTGGGGGGGAAGCAGGGGAGGGGAGTCCAATTCCCCCTCTCCCAGGGTTGGGAGAGGGGGTTAGGGGGAGAGGGCCATTGTCGGACGACGTCTTCCAATCCATTTTAGCCAGACCCTTATTCAAACAGCTCCGGATGGATGATCCTCGCCAGAGCCTCCAGGCCATCAATGATGCGCGGCCCAGGACGGCTGATCAGGATGTCATCAATGGGGTAGATGGCGCCGTTTTTCACGGCGGCGATGACCGACCAGCCGGGCCGCTCCTTCACCATCTCGACGGTCACACCGTAGTTGGCGTCGCCGAGGACGATGACCTCCGGGTCCTGGGCGATGATCTCCTCGGTGCTGAGCTGGGCCCACTGCATCTTGGCGCTGGCCGCGACGTTCGAGCCGCCGGCCAGGCTGATCAAGGCATCAATGAAGGAGCCAGGCCCCGGCGTGTAGGGCTTGGAGGGATCGGTAGCGTCCAGCTCAAAAAACACCTTGGGTCTGCTCGCCGCCCCTTCTGCCCTGGCAGTGATGTCGTCGAAGCGTTTCCGCATCTGGGCGACCAACTGGCTGGCCTCTTTCTCAGCGCCAGTGGCCTTCCCCACCAACTCGATGTTGGCCATGATGCCCTCGATGTCCCCCGGCTCCAGAACCAGCACCGTGAGACCCAGCTTCTCCATTTCGGTGGCCTTCTCCACCTGAGCGGTGCTGCCGCCGATGGCCACTATCAGATCGGGATCGAGGGCCACGATCTTCTCCAGGTTGTGCTCCATGCCTCCCACCTTCTCGATGG
>CAYNWI010000232.1:0-4884 GCA_964400825.1 uncultured Anaerolineae bacterium
CATGGACCCAAAGTTGCGTTTAATCCTAGATTGGCAAGGGGCGAGGCCTATTCTCGCTTAACTGTCCTGAGAGAGGAATGTGACATGGTCAAAAAGGTGGTCTTTCTTTTCATAGTGGTAATGGGGTCGATCCTATCGGCAACAGGAGTGGCATTGGGCTCTCCCCCCATCAGTGCCAGCCAGCCGCTGCCAGAGCTGTCGGATCACTCTGCTGCCGTTTCTGGTCCTAGCGGGTCCTATCTTGACATGATGGCCGCAGAGCTAAAAACGTGCGATGTGGATTTCAATCACGATGGCGTCGTGGACGTCGGCGACATTATGCGCGTGGCCGGCTGCTGGCGAAGTACCGATCCGGCAGATGTGGCCCTGTATGACCTCAACGACGATGAAAAAATAAATATTGTGGACATCATGCTGGTTGCAGCGCGGTGGGGGAATCACTGCCCTACCCTTTTCGCCGTTGACCTGGGCGGGCATGACACGGATCCGACGCGGCGAGACCTGGCAGCAGCGGCAGGCTTTCGCCTGCACAGAACCAGCGTCAGTTGGGCATCGGTCGAACCGACTGATGTAGACCTGACCAACCCAGCCAACGGTAACTGGCCCGACAGCACCTTCAACGTCTATCGCAACGATCGGCGGCTTATCCCCTATGTGATCGTAATGGGCAATCCGAGTTGGGCCGCAGAGAAGGCATGTGGTCCCATTGATTCCGAAGACCTGGATGACTTTGGTGAGTTCGTGTACCAACTGGTGTCCCGCTATGCGGATGTGACCGTGTACTGGGACTTCTACGCCGAGCAGGATCATTGGGCCAGCAGCGCTTCGCCAGATTCGTGTGGTTGTTGGGGTGGGAATGGTGCTGAATATGCGCAGATGCTGGCCGTAGCCTGGGATGCGGCTCACAGCGCGGATCCCAACGCCCAGGTGATCTTTGGGGCGACAGCTTACGAGCCGACCTGGGACGGGGGGACTACGTGGGATCAGTTCTTTTTGCGGGATGCCTTTGAATACATGCATGATCACTCAGATGATGACTATGTGGACATTATAGCTGCCAACCAGTACAACTTCCTGCGGGATGATTGGGATCGGGCCTTGCCCACGTACCAGGAGATTATCGCCAAGTTCCGGAGGTCGAAGGACGACGATTCTTTCAACGCCGGCATAGCAAGGGCATATTCTGTTTACCAATGGCAGACGGCATATGGATTGGACAAGCCGATGGCATCTGGCGAGGTTGGACTTCATGTTGGAAGTACAGGGCCGGGTGATAATCCAACCACGAACGATCTGCAGGCACGCCATGCTGTCCACGTGAACGTGCGGGGGATGGCGGCTGACTTGAAGATCATCTGTTGGTACACGTTAGTGGACAAGCCGAGTGATTCGTACAAGTATGGTCTGTTGCAGAGCGATCTGACGCCTCGCCCAGCGTACACTGCCTATCAGGTGCTGACGGAGCAACTGGATGGCTATGAGTTCGATCAGCAGTTGGCTGTATCTGGCAACTCCAGGATACAGGCGTATCGGTTTGATCAGGGTGGGACGAAGAAGCTGGTGTTGTGGCGTGACGATGGGCAACCGATCAAGAGTCAAAGCAGCATAGCTATGGAGACGATGGCCGTCAGCAAGAATGAGCTAGAGCTAGAAACGTGGACTGGCCAGGTGCGCGTCACGGATAAGCTGGGCAACTCCAATATCTACAGCGGCAGTCCCTCGGTCAGCCTGACCTTCTCGTCCGATCCGATCTACGTTGAAGCGGTGCAGTAAGCTGGTGCTTTTGTACTATTCCTGATCAACCAAAGGTGTCAGGGCGCAAGTCCTGACACCTTTGTTTTTTGTAGGAGTGGTGGTATAATTAGCTTGCCTCAAACTGGCCAAGAATGGAGCAAGGCAATTGTGATGCCTGCGTCGCTGACCAAACGGATAGTCCGCAACACGCTGTTCAACTTTACCGGCCGCTTCTGGGCGATGTTCCTGGGCCTGCTGTTGACTCCCTTTCTCGTGGCTAAACTGGGGATGGCGGGCTACGCCCTGTGGTCTCTGGTGCTGGTCATCACCAACTACCTGCTCACGTGGGACCTGGGACTGGGCAACGCCCTGGTTAGACATGTGGCGCATTATTATGCCCGGCGGGACTACACCGGTCTTAACTCCGTGCTGAACACCGCCTTACTCCTCTACGCGGCTTTGGCAACGGTGGCCATCACACTGACTGTTGTACTGCGCCCCGTGGTGTTGTCCGCCTTCCGGGTTCCCCCGGAGCAATGGGAAGAGGTAGGGCGGGTTTTGGTAACGGCGGTAGTCGCATTTGCCTTGGGCAATGTGTTGTCGGTATTTCGAGGCCTCGTCACCGGATTGCAACAAATGCACCTGACCAATCTGATCACCGCTATCAGTGCGACGCTTAACACTTTGGGAGCTGTTGCCTTCCTGCAATTGGGGTACGGGTTAAAGGGCCTGGCCCTGAACGAAATCATTACCGTGGTCCTCACAATTGCGTTTTCTGCGGTGGTTGCTTTCCGCATCTTCCCGATGCTACGCCTGAATCCTCTTCTAGTGCGACGCGAAACTCTCAAGGTGCTGCTGGGATACGGCCTGAAAGTGCAAATCACTGCCTTGGGCGCCCTGATCAACCTGCAAATGAACAAGCTCTTGATCGGCTATTTTCTCAGCTTGAACCTGCTGGCCGCCTACGAGCTGGGATTCAAGCTGGTCTACAGCCTGGTCTCGCTTCCCAGGCTGCTGAGTTCAGCGGTGATGCCGGCCGCTGCCGAATTGCACGCCCAGTACGATCATGGCCGCTTGCAGCGGTTGTATCGGCAAGGAGCCAAGTACGTGGTGTTAGCCATTACCCCATTGGGGTTCGTCACAATCCTACACGCCCGTTCTATCACCGCTGCCTGGCTGGGAACGCCTCCACCTGAAGTGGCCCGTGTCATCCAGTTCCTCATGTTAGCCTATGGTTTCAACCTCCTCACGGCGATGGGCACCACCATGGCGCGAGGGGTGGGTCATCCAGAATTCGAGACTCGGTACGCCATATTGGTCATTGTTGTGAACCTCTCTCTGGGGATCGCCCTGATGCGCCTGCTGGGCCTGGACGGCCTGCTGGCCGCAACTCTAGTTGCTGTTGTGCTGGGCTCGTCGTATTTCCTGATCCAATGGCATCGTTTCCTGTATCAAACTTGGCGGACGCTGTGGCACAAGCTGTATGCCCCACCTTTGTGGGCCTGTCTGCTGGCAACCGCACCGTCTTACCTGGCCGGCCAGGGCCTTCTGGCTTACCTGCCCGCTGGGCGTCTGACATACGCTGCAGCCGTGCTCGGTGGTGGCCTCGTTTTTGCGAGTGTGTATGTCCTGTTCATCTGGCGCAGTGGTTACTGGGATGCCCAGGATCGAGCGCTGTATCGTGTTGTCCTGAGGTTGTCGTCGCAATGAGAATAACGATCGTTATACCTCAGATCCGCATTGCGGGGGGCATCCGGGGGCCTCTCGAATATGCCAATCATCTACACCGGCTGGGCCATCAAATAACCGTCGTTTATCCACGCCGCCCCCCATACTACGTTGACATCAAATCGGAATGGCAGGGATGGGGCGGCCTATTGCGCCGTGTGGCGTATGATGTGCGATACTGGACCGCCAGGGCTCTGAGGCAGCAAATCCCCGCCTGGTTTCCTCTTGAAGTACCGCTGCGTCGCCTGCCGAATCTACAGCCGCAGTTCATCCCCGATACCGACACTATCCTGGCTGTGGATTGGACAACAGCCGAGTGGGTTAGTCGCTGTCCCAGCGAGAAGGGCCTGAAGTTCTATCTGATTCAGGGCTATGACGTCTGGTTTGCACCTCCCGAACGTGTAGAGGCCACCTGGCGCTTGCCGCTGCACAAAATTGTCGTCAGCTCGTGGTTGAAAGAATTGATCACGGAAAAGTCAGGTCACCCAGTTCATGGGCCTATCCTGAACGGCGTGAACCTCAATCAGTTCCATGTCAAGCACAAGCGCTTTAATACCAAGAGGCGGGTCGGAATGGTTTATTATGCGAACCCAATCAAAGGGGTGAAAGACGGCCTGGCCGCGTTCGAGATGGCACGAGCTGTTCACCCCGACATCCAACTGGTAATGTTTGGCACCCGAGAACCCAAGCTTGGATTGCCACGTGATGTGGAGTTTCACGAAAATCCACCTCAGCATAAGCTACGCGAGATCTATGGCTCGTGTGACATCTGGCTCTTTCCTAGCCATACGGAAGGTTGTCCCTTGGTACCCATGGAGGCTATGGCCTGCCAATGTGCCCTGGTCGCCACGAGTGTGGGTGCTATCCCGGAATACACCATTCCCGGCACAACCGCGCTGCTCTCTCCGGCCTGTAATCCAGAAGCCCTGGCCCGGAATCTGATTCGTCTGCTGGCTGATGAGGACGAGTTGAAACGCTTCGCCAGAGCCGGCTATGAACATATCCAACAATTCACATGGGAACGTTCTGCTCGCCAGACGGAACAGTTATTCAAGAAGATGCTCCGGGTCTCATGACGTGGATGGATGAGGATGATTGACTTGTCTGTGGTGATTGTCAATTGGAATACCAAAGGGCCACTGCGGCAATGTTTGGAATCCATCTATGAAGAAACCACAGGGACCACCTTTGAGATCTTTGTAGTGGACAACGCTTCCGGTGATGGCAGTTCCCAAATGATCCGGCACTCATTCCCCCAGGCAAAGCTTGTTGAGAACGAGGAAAATGTTGGCTTCGCCCGGGCCTGCAATCGGGGCCTGTGCCCTGCTCGAGGTCGTTACGTTGTGTTGTTCAACCCCGACACCTGGTTGCCTGATGATGCTTTGGGACAGATGGTCGCCTTTCTCGACGAGCATCCCAACG
>CAYNWI010000233.1:0-4867 GCA_964400825.1 uncultured Anaerolineae bacterium
ACCGTGGGCCTGGGGGGAATTCCCAACCTGCTGGGCCAGGTGGAGCTGGACGCCAGCATCATGGACGGGCGGACCCTGGCCGCCGGCGCGGTGGCCGCGGTGCAGGGCTACGAGCACCCCATCTCTATCGCCCGCAAGGTGATGGAGGAGCTGCCCCACGTCCTGCTGGTCGGCTCCGGCGCCGAGCGTTTTGCCGCCGAGATGGGCTTCCAGCGCCGAGACTTATTGACTGAGGAGGCCAGGGAGGTTTGGGAAGAGCGACTGCGCCAGGCGATACCAGAAGCAGTACTGGCGAATCTGGAGGAAGAGCCAGACTTGCGCCAGTGGGTGGAACGGGTAAGGAAGTCACGGCGGGCCGGGGGTACAGTCAACTTCCTGGCCCAGGACGCCGACGGCGACATCTGCGCCGGGGTGAGCACCAGCGGCCAGGGCTGGAAGTACCCAGGTCGCGTGGGCGATTCGCCCCTCATCGGAGCGGGCAACTACGCCGACACCCGCTACGGAGCTGCCGCCTGCACCGGCCTGGGCGAGATGGCCATCCTGACTGGCACAGCCCGCAGCGTGGTGCTCTACCTGAAGATGGGGCTATCTTGGGAGGAAGCCGGTCGGGAGGCCATGGAAGACCTCCACGCCCTGGCCAGCCCTTACCTGGGCGGGATGAACGTCGTGGCCCTGGACAAGGACGGCCGCCACGCAGCTTTCAGCAACCGGGAAGACCGCACTTACATCTACATGACCGAGGAGATGGATGAGGCGGAGGAGATGCCGCGAGTAGTGGTAATGAGGAACAAGGCAATGAGGCAATGAGGCAACAAGGTAACACACTACTCGTTGACTCGTTACTCATTGCCTCGTTACCACTTCAACATAGGAGGTAAACATGGATAAAGTCTATAGGATCATAGCCACCGTTCAATCGGTGAAGGGGCACTGCGATTTCGGCCATCGAGTGGGGGAACAAGTGGTGTTCGACGGTGAGACGGTGCAGGGGCGGGTCTGCCTGCACGCGCTCTATAGCTTCCTGCCCAAGGTCTTCGCCATGCGCTACGGGGCCAGCTTCCCCTGGCTGGAAGACCAGGACGTGGCTACCCACGCCTGCCCCGACGCCTTCAATCCCGTGGTGTTCGAGATAAAGCGAGTCAAGGAGGATACAGAAAATGATCAACCACGATAGACTGGTCTCAACTTTCCTGGAGCTGGTTCAGATCGACAGCCCCAGCGGTCACGAGGAGGAGATAGCACGGCACCTGACGGCCGAGCTAAGCGGCCTGGGCTTGACAGTTGAACGCGATACCACGGGCAACGTCATCGGCCGCCTGGCGGGAGAGGGGCCGCCACTTCTCCTCAGCGCGCACATGGACACCGTCGAGCCGGGACGAGGGGTGAAGCCCATTATCACCAACGGAATCATCACCAGCGACGGCACTACCATCCTGGGTGGCGATGACAAGTCGGGCGTGGCAGCCATCCTGGAGGTTCTGCGAGTGCTGATGGAACAGGGTTTGCCCCACCCTCCCCTGGAGGTGGCCCTGACGGTGAGCGAGGAGACGGGGCTGAATGGCGCCAAGGGGCTGGACTTGAACACCCTTCGCGCCCAAGAGGGTATCGTCCTCGACAGCGGCGGCGAGACCGGCAGCATCGTCGTCTCCGCCCCCTCCCAGGATAACATCAAGGCCACTGTTCACGGCAAGACAGCCCACGCTGGGGTCGAGCCAGAGAAGGGTATCAACGCCATCGTGGTGGCGGCCGAGGCCATCGCCGCCATGCCGCTGGGTCGGATTGACGAGGAGACCACGGCCAACGTCGGGCGCATCCAGGGCGGCACGGCCACCAACATCGTCCCCGACCGGGTCGAGATGGCAGGCGAGGCTCGCAGCCACGACGAGCGGAAGCTGGAGACCCAGGTGCAGGCCATGACCGAGGCCCTGAATAAGGCGGCAGCCCGGCATGGGGCTACGGTGGAGGTCGTCGTGGAGCGTTCCTATTCCACCTTTCAGCTCAGCGAGGCGGACGGCGTCGTGCGGAGGGCGATGGCCGCAGCCAACACCCTGGGCCTGACGCCGGTTCTGGTTCCCAGCGGCGGGGGGAGCGACGCCAACGTCTTCAACGCCGGGGGCATAGCGACCATCAACATCAGCACAGGTATGGATAAGGTGCACACGACGGAAGAACGCCTCGCCGTGGATGATTTGGTCAAATCCGCCGAGTTCCTGCTGAGTATTTTGAGGTTGGAGGTTGGAGGCTAGAGATTGGAGATTGGAGATTGGAGGTTGGAGGTTGGACCTGAGCGACGGAGTCCCGAACTTGTTCGGGTCGCTCCCACAACCGCGTCAGTTCGCGGGCAAGAAGGCCTCCAACAAGACTTCGGCGAACTCAGTCGAGCCGTTGGGAAGTCCCACTCGCCGGGACGGTGGGAGATCGTTCTGCTGGTAGTAATCCTGCTGATAGCGGCCTTCTTTCGACTCTACCGCCTGGAGGCAGCGCCACCCGGCCTCCAGCACGACGAGGTCTTCCACGGCCACGACGCTTCGGTGGTGCTGCAAGGCGCTCCCCGCATCTACTTCGAATCCAACGCGGGCAACGAGCCACTCTTCGTCTATCTCATGGCCGGCACCATAGCCCTGTTCGGCACCAACTACCTGGGCATCCGCCTGGCCGCCGTCCTGTGCGGTCTGGCCACCATCGTCTTCACCTACCTGCTGGCGCGAAAGGCTTTCGGCTATCGGGTCGCCCTGTTGACGAGCGCGGGCCTGGCCGTCTCCTTCTGGCCGGTGTTCATGAGCCGGGTGGGGTTGCGGGCGGCCAGTCTCCCCCCCATGGCCGCCGCTGCCGCCTATTTCTTCTGGGCGGGGCTGAGGCAGCCGACAGTCGAACGCCGATATTGGATTTACTTTGCTCTGGCTGGCGTCTTCCTGGGAGGCACCCTCTACACCTACCCCGCCAGCCGGATGATTCCCCTGATCTTCCTTCTCTTTGTAGTCTATCTGGCGTTGTTTGACCGCCCCCTGCTGCAAGAGCGGTGGAAAGGTATTCCACTCGCCTTCGCCCTCGCCGCCCTCGTCGTCGTCCCGATGGGTGTGTACCTGTGGACTCACCCCCAGGCCGACGTGCGATTGCAGCAACTCAGCCAACCCTTGGGCCTGCTGGCTCAAGGCGATCCCAGCCAGGTCATAAGGTTCACCCTGGATACCCTGAAGATGTTCACCTTCCGGGGCGACCCCGTCTGGCGCTACAACCTGGCAGGGAGACCTGTCTTCGAGCCGATCAGCGGCGCTCTGTTCTACCTGGGCCTGGCCCTGGCCCTGCTCCGCTGGCGGCAACCACGATACGCTTTCCTGCTGCTCTGGCTGCCCCTCGCCCTGGCGCCCAGCATGATCACCGATTCCGCCCCCTCTTTCCTGCGGGCCAGCGGCGCCCTGCCCGTGGTCTACATCTTCCCCGCCCTGGCCGTCGAGGCCATCTTCCCCCACCCCAACCCTCCCCCAACTTTGAGGGAGGGAGCACGACTCACCAGGCGATTCGGCCAGAGAGCGATCTATGGGCTGACCGCTGCTTTGCTGCTCCTCCTGGTTGGCAACGCCTGGTGGACTTTCCGAGACTACTTCACCGTCTGGGCGCAGCAGCCTGAGGTGCGCTTCGTCTACCAGACCGATCTGACTGAGGCCGCCCGCTATCTGGACCAAAGTGATGTCGCTGACCCTGTCTGCATCTCCTCCTCCAGCCCCCACGACCTGGACCCCTTCATCTTCGATTTCACCCTGAAGAACAAACGGAAGATCAAATGGTACGACGGCCCCTACGGTCTGGTCTTTCCAGGCGGAGGCGAGAAGGCGCTTTACATCTTCCCGGCCTCCACCCCGCTCCATCCAGGGCTGAAAGAGGAGTTTTTCCAGGATGCCCATCTGGTGGAGGAGAAGCGCTTCGCCGACGGCGAACTGGCCTTTTCCGCTTACGAGCTGGAGGCCCGCGAGGTGCTCCAGGCCAAGATCGAAGCTCTGCAGAGTAGCTCCTCCGCCGTTTGGAGTCCAGAGGTGCAATTCGTCCCCGGCGACCCCCAGGGCCTTCGCCATCCCATCGCCTTTCCTGTGGATTTCAACCACCAAGTGGAGTTTCTGGGCTACGAACTGGCCGACGACACCCTATCCCCAGGCGAGTGGGTTCATCTGACGACCTACTGGCGAGTCGTGCAGGATGTCGCCGCGCCCTTGCCCCTGGCCATCTTCGTCCACCTGCTGGACAGCCAGAGCACCGTCTGGGGGGGAAAGGACATCTTGAGCGTGGCAACGGCAGGCTGGGAGGCCGGTGACATCTTCGCCCAGGTGCACCGTTTCCCGCTGCCTTCCGACGTCCCAGCGGGTCAATATCAAGTGGAGATCGGGGTCTACTCCCGGACGGACATGCAGCGTTTCGCCGTCTTCGAAGCAGGGCAGCCCGTGGCCGATAGGCTATTGCTGGAACCAATCAGCGTCACGGGGCGGTGATTCGAGTTGTGTTGGAGGTTGGATATTGGGTATTAGATATTGGAGATTGGAGGTTGGAAGGTGGAGGAAATCGTACCCGGCCTGGTAGGCCAGAGTGAGATGGTGGTGCATGAGGAGAATACAGCCCGACACCTGGGCTGCGGGAACGTGGTGGTGCTGGCCACTCCAGAGATGATCAGGTTGATGGAGAAAGCGGCTGTGGCTGCCGTTGACCACCTCCTGCCCGATGGCTACCGCACCGTGGGCGTGGAGGTGAACGTCCGGCACCTGGCGGCCACCCCGGCGGGCATGAGGGTGCGGGCCCAGGCGGAACTAACCACCGTTGAGGGCCACAAGCTCACTTTCCGTGTGGAGGCTTTTGACGAGGTGGAGAAAATCGGCGAGGG
>CAYNWI010000234.1:0-4841 GCA_964400825.1 uncultured Anaerolineae bacterium
GTGATGGATCTGAGGTCGGTGGCATAGCGCTGCATCTCGGCCAGGGGTGCCTGGGCGGTGATAATGGCCATGCCTCGCTGCTGATCCATGCCCTGCACCCGGGCTCGTCTGCTGTTGAGGTCGCCTAGAACGTCGCCCGTGAACCCTTCGGGGATGGTGATGGTGAAGTTCATGATGGGCTCCAGAAGCACCGGGCTGGCATCTGGGATGCCCTTCTTGAAAGCCAGGTGAGCGGCAAGCTTGAAGGCGATCTCGGAGGAGTCCACTGTGTGAAAGGAGCCGTCGTAGAGGGCGGCCCGAAAGTCGGTGGTGGGATAGCCGGCCAGGACGCCCTTCTCCACGATCTCCCGCAGACCCTTCTCCACGGCGGGGATGTACGAATTGGGCACCGCTCCGCCACGGATCTCATCCACGAACTCAAAGCCTGAGTCTCTAGGCAGGGGCTCGAATCTGATAAAGACGTCGCCAAATTGGCCTCGCCCACCGGTCTGCTTTTTGTGGCGGCCCTGGGCCGAGGTCGTTTTCGTTATGGTCTCCCGATAGGGCACTTTGGGCACGCTGGTGGTGATGTTCACCCCGAACTTTTGAAGCAACCGCCGGGTGGCGATGTCAACGTGTGACTCACCCATCCCAGAAAGAATGGTCTGGTTAGTAGAAGGTTCGCGAGCCACCTGCAGGGTGGGGTCCTCCTCCGTCAGGCGAGCCAGCGTGGTGCTCATCTTGTCCAGGTCGGACTTGGTCTTGGGATGGACAGCCACCGAGAAAACGGGACTGGGGAAGATGGGAGGACTTAGGACGATGGGATGTCCCTTGTCGCAGAGAGTGTCGCCCGTGGAAGTATTCCCCAGCTTGGCCACTGCCCCGATGTCACCACTGCGTACACCGGCGGTGGGTATTTGGTCTTTGCCGCGCAGGATGTAGAGCTGGCCGATCCTTTCCATCTCGCCGCTCCTGGAGTTGAAAACCCGCGAGTCCGATTCCATCAGGCCTGAGTAGACCCGGAAATAAGTTAGCTTGCCAACGTAGGGGTCGGCCAGGTTCTTGAACGCCAGGACGGCCAGGGGCGACAGCTCGTTAGGCTCCAGGGTTTCCTCCTCGCCAGTGGCTGGGCTTGTGCCTACTATCTCCTTGCCCTCGGCAGGGGAGGGCAGGTACTCGATGATGGCTTGCAGAAGCGGCTGAACGCCGATGTTGGCGGTAGCTGAGCCGCAGAGCACGGGCACCAAACTGCCGTCGGCGATCCTCGCTTTGAGGCCGCGCCGAATCTCCTCTTCAGTAAGCTCTTCCTCTTCCAAGTATTTCACGATCAACTCATCTTCGCTCTCGGCTGCGGCTTCGATCAGTTGCAGGCGATAGTCGTCTATTTTATCCTGCAGGGAGGCAGGTATCTCTCCCTCCTCGGCCTGGGAGCCTCGGTAAGCTTTCACAGCAATCAGGTCCACCAGACCCACGAAATCCGCCTGGCTGCCGATGGGCAACTGGATGGGGATGAAATCGGCCTCGAATTTCTCCTTCAGAGCGTCAAGGCAGCGCTTAAAGTTGGCGTTCTCTCGATCCATCTTGTTGACGAAGACCAGTCGGGGCAGGTTTTGCTCGTCGGCGTAGCCCCAGACCAGATCCGTGCCCACCTCCACGCCCGACGCGGCGTCGAGGAGAATCAGCGCGCCGTCGGCTACCCTGACAGCCCCTTTGACCTCGCCCACGAAGTCCAGATAGCCGGGGGTGTCGAGGACGTTGATCTTGTAGCCGTTCCATTCGCAGGGTACGACAGAGGTGCTGAGCGAGATGTGGCGCCGGATCTCCTCTTCGTCGTAGTCGGAGACCGTCGTCCCCTCGTCCACCTTGCCCAGACGGTTGATGGCTCCGGTGTCAAAGAGCAGGGCCTCTGCCAGAGAAGTTTTGCCAGCACTGCCGTGAGACAAAAAGGCGATATTCCTGAGTTGTTTGGTTTGGTATTCCTTCATTACTTCCTCCTTAGGTATTCGTTCAAAACGAGGCGGTGAGTAACGAGGGATAACTCACCACTCGTTCCTCATCTCTCGTTACTCGTTACCTCATTGCCCCCATAATTGTAGAGCATGATTCGCTAGATGTCAAAAACGATTCGTCTTACTATTGGCCAACAACTCCTCGACGAGCGTCTTTTCTTCCTCCAGGCTGCTCACCTCCCCATCAAGGCGAGCGTCGCGGAGGGCGGACAGGATGCGGCCGAACAGAGGGCTGGGCTGGAGACCCAGGGCCTTGAGATAATCGCCGTCTATCTCAGGCTCGACGAAACGCAGCGTCCGATGATGCAGCTCTAACCGTTCCTGCACCGACTCCGAATCGGTGGCTATCCACAGAACGAAGATGGCTGGCTCCGAGTAGTGCTTCAGCAGTCGGTAGATGTCGCTGGGCTGATATTTCTCGGCCAGCTCGCTGGCCAAAGAGCGCAGCCTGTTGACCTGGCGCAGCAGGGCGGCGTCCTCGCCGGCGATCTTGAGCCGCTTGACGAGACTTTCTAGCTCCGGCGCGCTCAGGCGATAGGTCAACAGGGCAAGATAGAGAATTTCGACAGCAAGCCGCTCTCCGGCTTCCACTTTCCAGCTTTTAGTCTCCAGGATTTGTCGTAGCAGCCGGCACTTCTCCGTAAGCCAGCCATTGCACTTGAGGCCAGGATGTATCTGAGCCAGCACTCCCAGCTCGTCCAGGCGGCACAGGGCCTCCTCTGGCGCTGCCTCTTCCAGGATCAGGTGGAGCTCATGGCGGATGCGTTCTCCAGTGGTGCGATCCAGCAGGTCCAAGGCGTTGCCGATGAGCTCCTCGGTGCGCTCTTCGAGATGAAAGCCCAGGCGCTGCTCCAGGCGGGCCGCCCTGAGCATCCTGGTCGGGTCTTCCACGAAGCTGAGGCTGTGCAGCACACGGATCAATCCCCGCTTCAAGTCTTGCTCGCCCCCGTAGAAATCCAGCAACTCACCGTAGCGGTCGGGGTCGAGGCAGATGGCCAGGGTGTTGATGGTGAAATCACGGCGGTGTAAATCCTGTTTGATGGAGCTGCGCTCCACCTGGGGCAAGGCGGTGGGATGTTCGTAAAACTCGGTGCGGGCGGTGACGAAGTCCAGGTATGAGATGGGTAAGACCTGCTCGTCCAGGATCAGCTTAGCCGTGCCGAAACGGGCGTGGCTCTTCACTCGCCCTCCAACCTTCTTCCGCAGACGCCTTGCCAGAGCTATGGCATTTCCCTCCACTACTAAGTCCAGATCCAGCGTAGGTGTCCCCAGGAGGAGGTCGCGCACGAAGCCGCCTACCACGTAGAGGGAAGAGCCCATCTGGGCCGCTGTCTGGCTGGCTTGCTGGATCAGTTCTAGCAGGGGGGCTGGCAGGGCGTCCTCGATCAATTGGGCAATCTCCGCCCTGCGAGGGCGTTGGGGAGGAGCGCTCCAGAGCTTGATCAGGTCGGTGCGGGTGACGATCCCGATGACCTCGCCTCCCTCGACCACGGGCACCTGTCCCAGGCTGTGTTCCATCATCACAGCCTGTAGCTTCTGCACCGGGTCATCGGGACGGACGCTGACCTCTCCCTTGTACATATAGAGGTTGATAGAGGCGTTATCGAAGCCGAGTTGAGTAGCTCTGTCCATCTGGCCGCGAGTCAGGATGCCCACGATCTGCCCCTCCTCCACCACGGGGAAGCCCTCGTGGCCGTAGCGGCGCATCATCTCGGCCGCGTCGGCTACCGTTGTGTCGGGCGGAAGGGTGTGAACGCCGCGAGACATGATCTGGCCGACAGTCACCGCTGGCTTGACGTGAGTGCTCAGAAGTTCCAGGAGCATTTCCTGAGTCTGGGCCAAGTCCTGCCCCCGGATCACGGCGGCGGCAGCCTGGCTGTGCCCTCCACCGTCGAAGCGAGCGGCTATCTCGGCCACGTCAATGGTCTCGCTGGACGACCGAGCCACCAGTTGGATTTGCTCGTCCATCTCCACCAGGACGAAGAGGGCCTCTGGCTCGAAGACATCGCGCAGCTTATGGGCCAGGGTGGATATCTCCTCGATATAACCCCCAGCACTGGCGGTGGCGATGACCACCGACTGGCCGTCGAATTCATAGATCTGGCTATTCTCCAGCAGTTGATCGTAGAGCTGGCGTTGTTCTTCCGACAGGGGGTGGTGAAGGAACTTGTTGACCACCTCCAGGCTGGCCCCGTGCTCCAGCAGCCAGGCGGCGCAGCGCACATCCCGTGGAGTAGTGGTCGGATAGGAAAGTGAGCCTGTGTCCTCGTAGATGCCGAGAAGTAGTAGGGTCGCCTCGATGGGCGAGAGGGGCAGGCGGGCTTCGCTGATCTGCTCGACCAACAGGGTGGTGGTGGCTCCTACCTCCTCGCCGGAATAGATCATGCCTGGAGCCAGCTCCCGATCGAGGGCATGGTGATCAATGATCAACACCTTGGTCTGTGAGCTCATGCCCTTCAACTGGGTGAGGGACTGGGTGTCTACCAGGATAACCCGCGCGATAGAGCGTCGGGGCGGCAGATCATCGGCCTGCACGAAGGGCAACTCGTCGCAGTAGAGGGTCAGGAAATGGCGCAAGTTGCGATTAAGCCGCCGGGGCAGAACCGGTATCGCGTCTGGGTATAGCTTCCACGCTCCTAATAGCGAGGCCAGGGCGTCGAAGTCGGTGTTTTCGTGGGTAAGTATGACTTCCATTGAGAACCCCCGCTCCTGATAAAGCCCCACCATTATAGCAGCAAAAGCCGCGATTGACAAACTTGAAATGTTTACTTGCCCTCTTTTTAGTAATGTGTTATAATAAAAAAACTTCGTCTAATAGATGAACCGAGTCTCAAGACGGTAACTTAGGCCGCA
>CAYNWI010000235.1:0-4840 GCA_964400825.1 uncultured Anaerolineae bacterium
GCAGCCGCCCTTTCAGTTGAGCCTGTGGCAGAGTTGATGACGATGATTTCAGAGGGTTTACAAACCAGGCCATCTGGTGTACAATTGGCCTGGTGGTCCTTGGTCAGATGGTCATTGGTCCATTACTCAGGCACCAAGAGGAAACAAAGGATGAATCGTACTAAACCAACCAGCTTGGCGGTGATAACAATCGTGCTCGTTTGGATATTGGCGGCCTGTAGCTCAGCGCCTGCTGTCAAGGGTGGCAAATTGATTTACGGCCTTACTTTGGCCCCCTCAGGCATTGACCCTCACGTCAATGCCTCCTCGGAGTTGGGCATCCCTCTGACCAGTGTCTACGACACCCTGGTCTGGCAAGACCTGGACGGCGAATTCGTGCCCGGCCTGGCCGAGTCCTGGGAGGTCTCCGACGACGGTCTCACTTACACCTTTCACTTACGCCAGGACGTCAAGTTCCACGACGGCACTCCCTTCAACGCCCAGGCGGTGGAGTTTAATTTGGACCGCATCGTTGACCCCCAGACCAAATCGCAGAAGGCCGTCTTCATGCTGGGCCCCTACGACCACGCCGAAGTGGTGGACGATCACACCATCAAGGTCTATCTCAAAGAGCCTTTCGCGCCGCTGCTGGATTCCCTCAGCCAGGTCTATCTGGGGATGGCCTCGCCTGCTGCGGTAGAGAAGTGGGGCATTGACTACCAAATGCACCAGGTGGGGACGGGGCCTTTCATGGTCAAGGAATACGTCCCCACGGATCACCTGACCCTGATGCGCAACCCCGATTACAACTGGGCGCCCGCCGTCTTCGGCCACCAGGGGCCAGCTTATCTGGAGGAAATCGAGTTCCGCTTCTTCGTGGAGCCAGCCACCCGTGTCCTGGCACTGGAGGCTGGTGAAGCTCACGTCATGGGCGAGATACCGCCCCAGGATGCCCAGCGTCTGTCCGACGACCCCGACTTCCAGTTGATCCCGGTGGCCCTGCCCGGCGCACCTCTCCAGGTATTCCTGAACACGGAGCGACCTCCCACCGACGACCTCAGGGTCCGCCAGGCCCTGATCTATGCTACCGATCGAAAAGCTATCGTGGCTGCCATTTTCAAGAACCTCTCGCCAGCGGCCCACGGCCCGTTGAACGCGGTGACGATAGGCTACGACGAAGAGGTGGCCGGGCTTTACGATCACGACCCTGAGCAAGCGAAAGAACTTTTGAAGGAAGCCGGCTGGATTGATGCGGACGGCGACGGTCTTCTGGAGAAGGACGGTCAGCCGCTACGAGTGGAGGCCTACCTCATGGGCTGGGGATTCATGCCTGAGGTGGCCCAACTCCTGCAGGCCCAGTTCAAAACTGTGGGAGTCGAGATGCAAAGCCAGGTAGTGGCCTACCCCGCCGCGCTGGAGGCAGCCCGTGAGGGGAAACACAATCTCATCCCCTTCAGCCTCTCCAGCAGCGATCCAGACATCCTGCGCACCTTCTTCCATTCCGACGGCGGTTTCAACTGGGCTAAAGTTCAAGACCCCAGGCTGGATGCGCTGCTAGAGGAAGGGGCGCGCACCCTCGATCCTGAGAAGCGCGAGGAGATATACGCCGAGGCCCAACAAATCATCATGGCCGAGGCTCTGATCATTCCCATTCGCGACTACGTCAACCTCAACGCGGCCAGCGCTCAGGTGAAGGGGCTGCGCTACGACTCGCGTGGCTGGTTTCCGTGGCTGTACGACGTTTACCTGGAAGAGAGCAAGTAGCAGGCAGGAGACAGAAGACAAGAGCTAAGGCTCCCCCCGCTCCCCTGCTCCTTTGAAGGCATTGATGATGCTCCAATACATCGGAAGGCGCTTGATCATCGCCATCCCCGTCCTATGGGGTGTAACCACGTTAGTGTTCCTCATGATGCACCTCCTGCCAGGCGATCCGGCCGAGTTGATGCTGGCCGAATCTGGAGGCTCCTCCCAGTCCATCGCCCAACTGCGCCACCAACTGGGCCTCGACGATCCTCTCTACGTTCAATATGGTCGCTTCCTGGCTAACGCCCTGCGCGGGGATCTGGGGCGTTCCATTTTCACCAATCGCCCCGTCACCCAGACTATCCTGGAGCAGTTGCCCCACACGGTCCAACTGGCGGTGGCAGCCATGCTGGTGGCGGCCACCATCGGCACGACTCTGGGCATCGCTGCCGCCCTGAACCGAAACACCTGGGTGGATAGCCTGTGCGTGACCATCGCCGTGGCCGGGGCCTCCATGCCCATCTTCTGGTCGGGACTGCTGCTCATCCTGCTTTTCAGCTCGCTGCTGCACTGGCTGCCCGCCACGGGCCAGGGCAGCCTGAAACACCTGATCATGCCCGCCATCGTGCTAGGGTTAGCCTCTTCGGGAACAATTGCCCGCCTGGTACGATCCTCCATGCTGGAGGTGCTGGGCCAGGAATACATCACTGCCGCCCGGTCCAAGGGCCTGAGTGAGCGCCTGGTCGTATGCCGCCACGCCCTGAAGAACACCCTCATCCCAGTCATCACCGTCATGGGCTTGCAGTTCGGCTACTTGCTGGGCGGCACGGTGGTCACCGAGACCATCTTCTCTCGCCAGGGACTGGGTCGGCTGGTGGTAGATGCCATTCTCTGGAAGGATTTTCCGATCGTCCAGGGCACAGTTCTCCTGGCCGCCGCCGTCTACACCGTCGTCAATCTGCTGATAGACATCTCGTACGCTGTCATTGACCCCCGCATCCGCTACGATTGATCATGACCAAACGCCGCTTTCCCATCCCAACTAGAAAAACGATACCTCGGAGGGAGATTCCTCCCCTGGTCACCCGGCGCCAGTTGCGGCGCAACAAGGGAGCTCTGCTGTCCCTGGCTTTCCTTGTGGTCCTGACAGTCGTGGCCATCTTGGCGCCGACCCTCGCCCCTTACGATCCCCTGGCCGTGGCCGTGGAGGAGCAGTTGTTGCCACCGAGCAGCAACCACTGGGCTGGGACCGATCTCTTTGGCAGGGACATCTTCAGCCGCCTACTCTTCGGGGCGCGGGTCTCATTGTTGGTGGGGGTGGTAGCTGTAGCCATTGCCTCTGTCCCTGGCCTCATGCTGGGTTTGATAGCTGGCTACAATGGGCGCTGGATAGATGGCTTCATCATGCGTGTTATGGACATGATGTTGGCCTTCCCCGGCATCCTCCTGGCTCTGAGCATCGTGGCCTTGCTGGGGCCGTGCCTGACCAACGCCATGATCGCCGTGGGCATCGCCGGCATCCCCAACTACACCCGGCTGGTGCGCGGTTCCGTCCTGGCAGCCAAGAGGAAGCAGTTTGTGCGGGCGGCCCGCGCCGTTGGCTGTCGTAGCTGGCGCATCGTTTTCCGCCACATCCTGCCCAATATCTTTGCGCCGATCCTCGTCCTGGCCACCCTGGACCTGGCCTGGGCGATCCTGAATGCTTCTTCTTTGAGCTTCCTGGGTCTGGGCGCTCAGCCGCCAACGCCAGAATGGGGGGGCATGCTCAACGAGGGGCGGGGTTACCTGCGCCAGGCTCCCTGGATCACCGCCGCACCGGGCCTGGCTATCATGCTCACCGTCCTCTCAGTCAACCTGCTGGGAGACGGCCTGCGAGATGCTCTGGACCCCCGGATGAGGACTCGAACATGAAAGGAGAAGAGACCATGAGCAATGTTGCTAAACTCAAGTCGCGTGTCGTGGCCGAGGTGGACGCCCGGCGCGACGAATTGATCCGCATCTCGGACACGATTCATGCCAATCCGGAGTTGGCTTTTCAGGAGTTTGAGGCCGCGGCACTGCTGACCTCTGTCCTGGAGCGAGGGGGGTTTGCGGTGCAGCGCGGCGTGGCTGGACTGGAGACCGCTTTCGTGGCCTCTTACACCAGCCAGAAGGGAGACCGTCCGGTGGTGGCATTCCTGGCCGAGTACGACGCCCTGGCTGGCCTGGGGCATGCCTGCGGCCACAACATCATCGGCACGGCCTCGGTGGGCGCGGCCCTCGCTGTGCAATCCGTGCTCGATGAGGTGGCCGGCACCGTCCAGGTCGCTGGCACCCCGGCCGAAGAGGGCGGTGCGGGCAAGGTCATCATGGCCGAGGCTGGCGTCTTCGACGGCCTGGACGTGGCCCTGATGGTCCATCCCTCCACGTGCACCGTGACCCGGCGCGGTTCGCTGGCCTGCTATGATCTGAAGATGGAATTTTTCGGCCAGGCCGCCCACGCCGCTGGCTCGCCGGACAAAGGTATCAATGCCCTCGACGCCTGCATCCTGACCTACAACAACATCAGCGCGCTGCGCCAGCAACTGGCCGACGACGTCCGCCTCCACGGCATCATCACCCACGGCGGCGCGGCCCCCAACATCATCCCCGATTACGCCGCGGCCGAGTTCCTGGTGCGAGCGGCGGAAAAGGACGACGCGCTGGTTGTACTGGGCAAGGTGGAGGATTGCGCGCGGGCCGGGGCTCTGGCCGCTGGCGCCGAGGTCAAGCTGACGCGCGGCGAGAAGTACTACGCCAACATGGTTCCCAGCACCGTCCTGGCCGACCTCTTCGAGGCCAATCTGACTGCGCTGGGCCGAGAGGTGCAACTGCCAGAGCCTGACGAGCGCATGGGCTCCACCGACATGGGCAACGTCAGCCACATCGTCCCGGCGCTGCATGCTTACGTCGCCATCGCGCCCGACGAGGTAGCAGGTCACTCGCCGGAGTTCCGCGCCGCCGCAGCTTCTCCGGAGGGCCACGTCGGTCTGCTGGACGCGGCCAAGGCGCTGGCGATGACGGCTGTTGACCTCTTCTCCAATCCGGAGCTGGTGGATGCGGCCTGGAAAGAACACCGGACTCGCTTCGGCTGATCGTC
>CAYNWI010000236.1:0-4799 GCA_964400825.1 uncultured Anaerolineae bacterium
ATCTCTAATCTCTAATTTCTTTTGCCCATTGTTGCCGCGAACCATCGCCACGCGGCCCGTGCGCACCAGTTCTCGGATGCCAAAGGGACGCAGCAAGCCCAGCAGGGAATCCACTTTGTCCTCCGTGCCGGTGATCTCCACCGTCAACGAATCAGGAGCCACGTCCACCACCTTGGCTCGGAAGATGTCCACCAGGCCAGTGATCTCGGAGCGGGCGGCGCTGCTGGCCGTCACTTTTATCAAGGCCAACTCCCGGATCACCGCCGGCTCGTCGGTAACATTGGTGACTCTAGTGACGTTGACCAGCTTGTAGAGCTGCTTCTCCACCTGCTCGATGATGGTACTGTCCCCCTCGGAGACGATGGTCATGCGGGAGATGCCCGGCGTCTCGCTGTGGCCGACGGTCAGGCTCTCGATGTTGAAGTTGCGGCGGCGGAAAAGGCTGGAAATCCGATTCAGCACGCCGGGTTTGTCTTCCATCAAAGCTACCAGAGTGTGTCTCATCTTGAATCCCCTCCTTTTTGCCCGCTAACCCCTTCAGGCTGCGGCCTCCGCAGCATGTCGCCGATGGAGCCGCCGGGCGCGACCATGGGATAGACGTTCTCCTCCTGCTCGATGATGAAGTCAATCAGAACCGGACCGTCGGTGGCCATGGCCTGCTCGATGGCAGGAACCACCCGACTTTTCTCCCGCACTGTGAAGCCGGGGATGCCGTAGGCCTCCGCTACCCTGGCAAAGTCGGGTCCCAGGAGAGGCGTGCCGGAATAGCGTCCCTCGAAGAAAAACTGCTGCCATTGGCGCACCATGCCCAGGAAGCCATTGTTCAGGATGGCCATCTTGAGGGGCAGCTTCTCCTGAACTACCGTAGCCAACTCTTGGATGTTCATCTGGAAGCCGCCGTCGCCAGCAGTAACCCAGACCGTCTCCTCAGGCTTTCCCATCTGAGCCCCGATGGCCGCAGGCAGGGCAAAGCCCATAGTGCCCAGCCCTCCTGAGGAGAGCAGGCCGCGCGGCTTTTGATGGAGGAAGTACTGAGCCTCCCACATTTGATTCTGCCCCACGTCGCTGACCATGATGGCATTGCCTCTAGTGGCGTGCCAGATGTGGCGGACGACGTATTGAGGGACGAGATCGTCGGTCTCTTGTTCCAGAATATCACGCCTGGCTGACTCGGCACGCCATTTACTAATCTTGCTTATCCAATCTGGATGGCTGGTTGGTTCGATCAGAGGGATAAGGGCCTGAAGGACGTTCTTGGCGTCGCCGACGATAGGCAGATCCACCGGCACATTCTTGGCGATCTCCACCGGGTCAATGTCTATGTGAATGATTTTGGCCTCGGGGACGAAGGTGCTGACCGGCCCCGTCAGGCGGTCATCGAAGCGGCCGCCGACGTTGAGGATCAAGTCCGCTTCTTGCAGGGCCTTGTTGGCGTAGGCCTCACCATGCATGCCTCCCATCCCCAGGCAGAGGGGGTGTGTTTCGGGGATGGTGCTGAGGCCGAGCAGGGTGTTGACCACCGGAAGCTGGGCTTTCCCCACCAGCTCTCCCAATTCGGCCTCGGCGCCCGCCAGCATCACCCCGTGGCCGGCGATGATGAGCGGGCGTTGGGCTTCGTTGATGAGCTGGGCAGCCTGCTTGATCTGACGTTGGTTGCCGATCAGCGTGGGGCGGTAGCCGGGGAGGTTCACCTCCTCTGGATACTCGTATTCCAGGCTGTCGGCCTGCACGTCCTTGGCGATGTCTATCAGCACCGGCCCTGGTCGCCCGGTGCGAGCGATGTGGAACGCTTCCTTGATCACCATCGGCAGGGATTCTACTTCGGTCACCAGGTAGTTGTGCTTGGTGATGGGCAAAGTGATGCCGGTGATGTCCACCTCTTGAAAAGCGTCTTTGCCGATTAACGAGGTAGGCACCTGGCCGGTGATGGCTACCACCGGCGAGGAGTCCATGTAGGCCGTGGCCAGCCCCGTCACCAGGTTAGTAGCTCCCGGCCCTGAGGTGGCAAGGCACACCCCCACTTTACCCGTGGCCCGGGCGTAACCGTCGGCGGCGTGGGCGGCCGCCTGCTCGTGGCGCATCAGGACGTGGCGGATGGGATATTCGGGCAGGGCATGGTACAGGTGGATCACCGCCCCCCCCGAAATGCCGAACACCACCTCCACCCCCTCCCGCGCCAAACTCTCCCAGACGATGTGGGCTCCAGTCAATTTCATGGTTTCCTCCTAACCTGGAGATTGGAGGTTGGAGATTGGAGATTGGACTTCCAACATCCAACGTCCAGCTCACGGCCCTACGAAGCGAGACGAGGGCGTTCCGTTCGTCTGGGAAGCAAGGTCCATGTACTTAACGATGAGCCTTCCCAGGCGTCGGATGCCCTCCTCGATCTCGTTGGGCTCTAAGTGAGAAAAATGGAGTATCGCAGTGTTGCGTTCATCACTGGCGACTGGGCCAGGAATAAAGGCCACTCCCTCCTGCTCGGACAGTCTCAGCAATTCCCCGGGGTCAATCTCCAGAGGCAGGATCACCCACAGGGGGGCGTTGCCCTGCGGAGAGACCCAGGCAACCACGTGGGGAAGATGCCGCCGCGCGGCCCGGAAGACGGCCTCGCGCTGCTCCTCTTGAGCGCCCAAAGGGTTGTGGCTCTCGTAAATGAAACGGATGGGGTTTTTCGTCATTATTGCCTTCCTTTCTTTTGAGTTGGACTCTAACGTTTTCACTCGTAGTGGCGACTTCAGTCGCTTTTTCCCGCCTGGAAACGACTGAAGTCATTACTACGACCTCCGCTCAACTTCTGAAAACCGCGCCTGTGCTGGCCGAAGTGACGGCCTCGGCGTAGCGCTTGAGGTAACCGGAGCTGACCTTGGGCTGCCAGGGGTGCAACTCGGCCAGACGACTCTTGATCTCTCCCTCGGCCAGCTCCAGGTTCAAGGAGTGAGCGGGGATGTCAATGGCGATGGGATCGCCATCCCTGACGATGGCCAGCAGTCCCCCGGCCGCCGCCTCGGGCGAGATGTGGCCGATGGCCGCCCCCTCGGTGGCTCCGGAGAATCGCCCGTCGGTCAGCAAAGCTACCTCTCCATCCAGGCCCATGCCAGTGAGCAGGGAGGTGGGGGTCAGCATCTCCCGCATCCCCGGCCCACCTCGCGGCCCCTCGTAGCGGATGACGATGACGTCGCCTTTCTGGAAGCGACTGGCCATGATGGCGGCGGTGGCCTCTTCCTCGGAGTCGAACACCCGCGCTGGCCCTCGGTGGGTGAGCATCTGAGGAGCTACCGCCGCCCGTTTGACCACCGATCCTTCGGGGGCCAGGTTGCCGAAGAGCAAGGCCAGGCCACCAGTGGGCGAGTACGGATCGTCGAGGGGGCGAATCACGCCAGGGTCGAGCACCTCCGCTCCGGCCAGGTTCTCGCCCAGACTGCGGCCCGTCACCGTCAGGACTCCGTCGTCCACCAGACCAGCGGCCATCAGTGCGCCCATCACGGCAGGTATGCCGCCTGCTCGGTCCAGGTGCTCAATGCGATGCTTGCCGGCCGGACTCATCTTGCACAAATGGGGAGTGCGCGCGCTGAAGTCGTTGAGCTTAGCCAGCGGGAAATCCACCCCGGCCTCGTGGGCCACAGCCAGCAGGTGCAGAATGGAGTTGGTGGAGCCTCCCAGGGCCATGTCCACAGTGAAGGCGTTGTTGAAGGCCGCCGTAGTCAGGATGTCCAAAGGCCGGATGTCCTTCTTCAACAGCTCCATCACTTGCAGGCCCGCTTCCTTGGCCAGGCAAATGCGCCGGGCACTGATGGCTGGAATAGTGCCGTTGCCGGGCAGGCCCATGCCCAGCGCCTCCGTCAGGCAGTTCATGGTGTTGGCGGTGAACATGCCCGCGCAGGAGCCACAGCCGGGACAGGCCACCCGCTCCAGCCGCTCCAGTTCCGCCTCGCTCATCTCCCCTCTGGCCACCGCTCCCACGGCCTTGAAGACGTCGCTGAGGTCAACGTATTCCCCGTCCAACTGACCGGCCAGCATCGGCCCGCCGCTGACGAGCAGACAAGGGATATTGAGCCGGGCGGCGGCCATTAGCATACCTGGGATGATCTTGTCGCAGTTGGGGATGAGCACCAGGGCGTCGAAAGCGTGAGCCTGGGCCACGATCTCCACTGAATCGGCGATCAGCTCGCGACTGGGCAGGGAATACTTCATGCCCTGGTGGTTCATAGCCAGCCCGTCGCAGACGCTGATGGTGGAGCACTCGAAGGGCGTGCCGCCAGCCATGCGGACGCCGGCAGCGGCGGCGGCAGCGACCTGGCGCAGGTGAATGTGGCCGGGTACAGCCTCATTGAAGGAATTGATGATCCCTACGAAAGGCTGACCCATCTCCCGGTCGGTGCAGCCCACCGCGCGCAGGAGCGAGCGGTGTGGGGCCCGCTCTATCCCCTGTTTCAGTACTTCACTTCTCACTTAGTTGCCTCCTCTCGATAGCTCATAAACAAAATGCCTTGGCCCTCGCGGTCAGCAAGACAGCGCGGGCAAGGCATCATTGCAAGGTCGTCGTCGGAGACGTTGGGGAGCAAGTCCTCTCAGACCTGCTTAGTCGTTATTCAGTTGCACGGGCGCGGTTCAGTTTATTGTTCTACTGCAAAACAAAAAAGCCTCCTGATTGGGAGGCTTTTCAAATTGCAGTTAGCTTATATGTGATTTCACCCCGATCTCCTCCCAACCATCATTAGCTCCTTAATGCTAAGGAGCTCTAGTACGATAACGCTAATAATGGTGATGGGATTATTCTTCGGGGTTTGGCTCATTGGAAT
>CAYNWI010000237.1:0-4791 GCA_964400825.1 uncultured Anaerolineae bacterium
AAAAAGTACGCTTCGAGGCGATTTGCCTCGTGCGTGCGCAACGGCTACGTTAAGTTCTAAGCAAGCGGAAGAAGCCCGTGCATACATATATCGGAATAGAAAGTTGTACGCAACGCTGGGGAACAAGGATGGAGTAGCATTGCACGAGTTATCGGCCGAGGCACACGCAAACGCTGAGACGGTCTGTAGCTCGTTAGACAGAACAGGATATGTGGCATATCGAGATCTCGTTCCTGTAGAGCTTGTACTAGAGGGCTACCACCCTATTGTTGCCCGGTGCTGGGTAGTCCTCAAGCCATTTGTCGAAGCGGTAAGAGAGGATAGGCCACAAAGGAACTATCAAAAGTACTTTGAATATTTGGCTCAAGAAACCTTCAAACGCTATATGAGCGAGGAGGAAGCGACTCAGTGGTTGTATTTGGATACAGCCCCAGCCACTTCGGTTGACACAGGCTAACTGGCTTCGCCCATATTGACTGCTTTCTTGAAACCCAGAGCCACAAGCTTACGAAGGCTACGGGCAACTGGAAGGCAACTCGATAGCGACAGCGCGGCGAACTTCGAGAAGCCTAATCACACTAAGCCACACTGCCAATATTGCTACCAACAAGAGCCATCTCCGAGAAGGGGGATGGCTCTTCGTTTTTTGCACTAATGCCCTCGAACAGTAAATCTTCTGGGACTCAAGAGGTGGCTATCAGCCCCATAGCCTGCAGCAGGGGAGATGCGTTGACGAGGTGCTTGTCAATTCCCAGCTTGCGCGGCTCTATCCCGAACGCCAGGCCCATCAACTGGGTGAAGTACAAGATGGGCATGTGGAAATCCTCGCCGAACTGCTCGTTGATCTGCTGCTGCCGCATGTCCAGGTTGGCATGACATAACGGGCAGGCTACGACGATGGCCTCGGCGCCCACGTCTTCGGCGTTGCGCAGAATCTTGCGGCTCATGCCCAGGGCAATGGGGAGCTGGGTGAAGACCAGGGAGGCGCCGCAACACTCGGTCTTGTACGACCAATCCAGGCTCTCCGCGCCCAGGGTCTCCACCAGCCGGTCCATGCTCGTAGGATACTCGTAGTTCTCGGCGCCGGTGATCTTGGGCGGGCGAGTGATTACACAGCCGTAGTAGCAGACCACCTTGAGCCCGGTTAGGGGCCGGGTGACGGCCTGGGCTATGGACTCGTAGCCCACCCGCTCGGTGATGGTGGTTAGTAGATGCTCGACTTCGATCTCCTCCGCAGGCACGTAGTGCATCCTGGCAGCGACTTGCTCCTTGAGCTCCGCGTCGTCTCGCAAGTCGTGGATGGCCGTGCGGTGGCGGATGAAGCAGGAGGGGCAGGGCATGGTGACAGTAGAATATCCGCTCTCTTCAATGAGCTCCAGGTTCTTCAGGGGCATCATCGTGGCCAGCAGGTGGTCGGTGGAGTGAGCAGGGGTGGTACCGCAGCAGGCCCAACCTTTCGGCTCTGCCAGGTCCAGGCCCACCTTCTCGGCCATAGCTCTGGTTGACAAATCGTACTCGATGGCCGTGGAGTGCAGGCTGCAACCTGGATAGTAGGCAACCCCTTTGGCCGGTTCGATGGGAGTGACTGCTTTTTCCTCTGCTCCAGGTCGGCCAGCCAGGGTGGGCAGGAGTTTGAGCTTGCCTCTGGTCACCATTTTCAGGGCCAGCGGGAGGTCTTTGAGAAAGAGCTGCCTCAGGTCCAGTTCGCCGGCCAGAAGCATGCGCAGATACAGCTCGCCCATCAGACCCAGCTCGTACATTCGCCCGAAGAGCTTGATGTTCCGCAATCCCGTCTGGTAGAACATCGGCACGGGCCGCACGCCAGGCTCGATCCCCTCCCGCTGGGCCATGATCTTCAGCACGTCCATGATGCGGGTGATGTCAATGCCCTGCGGGCAGCGGGTGGTGCAGGCCTCGCAGGCTGCGCAGAGCCAGATGGTCTTGGAGTGGAGGATAAGCTCTTTCTGGCCGAATTGGGCGGCCCGCAGGATCTGGTTGGGCGTCAGGTCGAAATGCTCGGCCACAGGGCAGCCGGCCGTGCACTTCCGGCACTGATAGCACAAGTAAACGTTCTCGCCACACTCTTCTTTTATCTGCTGAGCCAAATCAGTTTGCAGAGTCAAAGACATGGTTCAAAGTCCAAAGCTCAAAGCGCCAAGCTCTCTGATTTCTAATTCTAAAGGCCAGCCGCTTCCAGGACGGCCGGCACATGCTTCTCCCAGCCGAGGGGCATGAGGTGCACGCCCTGGCACATGTCCTTCATCTCCCGAATCAGGCGGCCCGACATCTCGATGCTCGTTTTTACCCTGTCCTCTGCCTCGTCCAGCTCGTCAATCAGGCTCTCCGGCACGTGCACCCCGGCCACGTTCTTGTTCATGAAGCGCGCCATACCAGCGGATTTCAGGAACACGATCCCCACCATCACCGGCACGTTCAGGTACCTGACCTGGTTCATGAACTCCTCGAACCGCTGGGGGTCGTACACCGCCTGAGTCTGAAAGAACTGGGCCCCGGCCTTGACCTTCTTTTCCATCTTCATAATCTGCGGCTCCAGAGGATTGGCGCCTGGTGTCACCACTGCTCCCAGGCAGAAGCTGGGGCTACCCTTGAGCTTTTCCCCCGCCAGATCACGTCCCTGCTGCAATTCCGACGCCGCGTGCAGGAGCGAGACCGAATCCAGGTCAAAGACCGGCTTGCCCCCTGGGTGATCGCCCAGGGAGATGTGGTCGCCGGTGAGGCAGAGCACGTTCTCGATCCCCAGCACGTGAGCGCTCAACAGGTCGGATTGCAGGGCGATGCGGTTGCGGTCCCGACAGGTCAACTGGAAGACCGGCTCCAGCCCCTTCTGCTTAAGGAGGTGGCAGACGGCCAGGGATCCCAGCCGCATCACCGAGCTCTGCTGGTCGGTGACGTTGACGGCGTCCACTTTGCCGCGTATGATCTCGGCTTCTTCCATCATTCGCTCGATGTCAACACCTTTGGGGGGACCAACCTCCGAAGTCACCGCAAATTTGCCAGATTCGAATATCTCCAAAAGTTTCATCTCTTGTGGTCTCCTTATCTCAGTCACCGCTACAGCGATGGCCGGCCTTCGTATCGGCGCCAGCTTGGGCCGGTGATCAGGTTAAACCAGTTGCGGATAATCTGCCTCACGACCCGTGGGACCTCGCGGGTTAAGGGTACGTCCTTTCTGAACAGGGTCTCGAAAATGGACGGGCTCTCGAGATGACCTTCCACCATGTTCTCCCAGGCGGAGGTTCCGGACAATCGCCAATCGGGCGGCCCTTCATAGTTATTCGTCAGCAAGTCCACCCGATCGAGCTGCTGGGTGCTCTCCCAGATCTCGTCCCACACACACCGCTTGCTCATGTCCACCTCGCACATGCCATCCATGGCTCCCCCGCAGGGGCCATTGCGTTGATTCTTGGGGCAGCGCATCGGGCAGATGAAGCCCGTGTGGCTGAGCACGCAATTCCCGCAGGATTGGCAATCGAACAGCCACTCTTTGGCCTTCCTTTCGACAATGAAGAAAGCCTTAGAAAAGGCTCGACTTTGGAAAGCCTTGGCGAGCACATCGTCTATTGACATTCGGTGATCTCCTTACTATTATTTTACTTTTTCTTTTTCCGCAGTTGCTTCTCCACCCGAGCCAGCAGCTCGGCGGGCTTGACTGGCTTATCAATGTAGTCCTCGGCCTCCAAGGAGAAGCCCCGGCTCACGGACAACGTAGTCTCTCCCACTCTTTGGGAGAAACTGGTCAGCATCAACACCGGGATGTCGGCAAATTCGGGATTGCCCTTGATTTCCTCGCAGACCGTGAACCCGTCCGTCAGAGGCATGATGATGTCCAGGAGGATCAAGTCTGGTTGCTCCTCCCGCGTTTTCTGCAAACCCTCTTCCCCGTCGTAGGCCACGAGCACCTCGTAGGGCTTGCTCTCCAGCACCTTCTTCGTGGCCTGAACGAAGTCTGGATCATCGTCAATGATGAGGATTCTAGCTCGCTCTTCCATGTTCTCTCCTTTCCTTCAGCTTTGAGTTTCCAGCTTTCAGCTTCTAGATTTTAGCAATAGTTTTTCCACCCGATGCAGCAAATCCAACGGGCGGATGGGTTTCTCTACGTAGTCATCCACCTGGAGGTCTATCTCTGTCTCCAGTTCATAGCGCCGGCGGCTGGCGTCCTCCCGCACCGCAGTGGCGATCAGGATGGGGATATCAGCGTAATCGGCGTACTCGACGTTCTCCCTCAGCTCTCGACAGACACCGAACCCATCCAGCTTAGGCATGAGAAGGTCCAGGATGATCAGATCCGGCCTCTTCTCTCGCATCTTCTCCAGACATTCCTGTCCATTCAGAGCGGCAATCACCTGATAGCCTCGGGCCTCCAGCACCCTGGTGGTGGCCTTGATGATATCGGGATCGTCGTCAACGACCAGTATCCTGGCCGGATCACTCATTTACCGCCCCCTGAAACGCTGGCCTGGGCAGCAGCCCCGCCTCCTCCACGATGACCGGCACGATTTCCTCCCAGCCCACGGCCATGATGTGGAGGCCGTGCACGCCTGGCATTTCTTTGAGCTGCTCGATGGTTTCCAGGCAGATCTTGAGCCCTTCTTCTTTGGCATCCGTGGCTTCTTTCATGCGGGTGACCAGCTCGTTGGGAACTTCCACCCCGGCCACGTAATCTCTCATGTAACGAGCCATCCCTGCCGACTTCATGGGGATCAGCCCGGCCAGGACGTGCCCCTGCTCATCCAGCCCCTGGTCGCACACCATCTCCATGAACCTCCTGAA
>CAYNWI010000238.1:0-4775 GCA_964400825.1 uncultured Anaerolineae bacterium
GGCGTCGTGGGGAAACCCGTTGCCTTACCTTACTCATCAGGATGTGTTTTGAGACCCAACCGAACGCCACCTGAGGCCACATCTTCGACTAGTTTCAACCCCTTTCTCAGCATATCTAGCATTTATATATCATTTTCACAAGTTTACTTATGTAGATCAGGTTTTCGTCCCCCTGTTCACCGAAATGACTTCTCAGACCCAACCACATCGTCGCCCAATCGTATCTATCTTTTTACTTCAACCTGTTTCTCACTAGATCATACTTTATCGTATCGTTTCCTTCAGTTTTCTTACGTAAATTAGGCTTCTTGCCTCCATCCACCAGGATCACTAGTCGAATTTGCTTACGTAAACTAGATTCCTTGCCCTTTATGAGCCAGCTTGACTCTTCAGACTTCCCACCCTATCACCTGATGCTTAAGTACTGTGCAATTTTTGGGGCCGTTGCTCCAAAAGGGCACTGGCCACCTGTAAAGCCCACAAAAAAACCTATTTGGGAGCACTCGGTGGGAGAAAGATGCGTCCATAGCCTTGCCTGGAGCCTGTCTGTGGAGAGCCGAGATTGCAGATCATCAACATACAAAGCCTCCAGTAGCATACTTACTCTTATAGTTTCAATCGTATTCTGGCTGTATCTGCCTCCCTCATACGTTTATTTAAGATTTCTTACGTAAACTGGCCCTTTATCCCCTAATTTTACCCGAATTTCTTTAAGTTTTCTTATGTAGATCATGCTTCGTCCCCTGTTCGGCAGAATCTCCTTTCAAACCCGGCCACCCCGTCGCCCGACATCGTATACCCGCCTCTCGTTTCAACCTCTTTCCCTGTTAATCTTGCTCCCTCATGCTATTTCTGCGGATTTGCTTACGTAAACTAAGCTCCCATCCTCTACCTGGCGCATTTTCTTCTCAAACTCAACCCTACCGTCGCCCGATGCCGTGTATATTCCTCGGCTCCATCCCCCTCCTCTTTGAATCTGGCATCTATCACGCCGTGCTTGCTGCCTTGCTCAAAGGGGATAAACAGCAAAATCCTCGGCCAGTTCTACGGGGCCATCGAACTCGGCCTCGGCTGCCCGCCGCAAACCATCAAGCTCACTATCCAGCGCAGTGAAGTGGATGAGCACCAGCTTGCCCACCCCGCACCGCCTGGCCATCGCGCCCGCCTGAGCGGGGGTCGAATGTCCCGCATAGTCGCCGGTGCTCTCGTGAATCAGAATGTCCGCTCCCTGGGACAGCCTGGCCAATGCTTCACAAGGTTCAGTGTCGCTGGAGTAGACGATGGCCCTGCCGGTTTCCCTGGACATCACCTTCACAGCAATAGTGGGAACATGATGTTCCACTGGCGCAGTGGTGATCTCAAACTCAGGTGACTCAATGACCTTGCATCCCGCCCTCATCCCCACCTCGTGGAAGGCAACGGGCATGGTACAGGGCCAGTCCTGCCACTCCAGCGCATCCATGATCGAGGTGATGGCGGCCACGCTCTCCTGGGGGCCGAAGATGTGAAACGGCTCCTGGCGGCCATAGAGCCACAGACCCAACAGAAGGACGGGCACACCGTAGATGTGATCGGGATGATGGTGGGTGACGATGAGGGAATCGAGGGTATCGAGGTCAACGCCGAGTGCCTGGAGCTTGTGCAGCGGGCTGCCTCCGCAATCAATCAGGATCGAGCTCTCACGACCCTCGACAACCATGTAGGTGTTGTCGCGGACAGCGTCCGCCAGCGCTGCCCCCGAACCAAGGATGATCAATCTAGCCCTGAGCTTTGGGATTTTGGACTTTGAACTTTGAGCTTTATTAAGCCCCTGCTCCCTTGCCCCCTTGCCCCCCACCCTCATCCTCCTCCCCATGAGTAGCCTCCCAAACGTGGTACATCCGCTGCAACGCGGTAAAATTGGTCAGGATGGCCAGCACCCACAAGGCCGTTGGTATCTGATCCAGGACTAAGGCGACGGTCAGAATAATGGTCCTCTCTAAGCGGGTGAGGAGCCCAACTTTACAATCGAGACCCAGCCCCTCGGCCCGGGCCCTGGCGTAGCTGACCATCAGGGAGCCAACTATGGTGACATATATTAGCAGGATCTCCCGGCTAGCGTCGGATCGGGTGTAGAAGAAGAGAAGCCCCAGGTAGAGGATGGCCTCTGAGAAGCGATCCATGGTCGAGTCCAGAAAAGCCCCAAAGCGGCTCCTTCTCGCTGTCAGCCGGGCCAGGCTCCCATCCAAGGCATCGAAGAGCGACACCAGGGGAACCAAGAAACCACCGATCCTCATGTGGCCTTGAGCCAGCACCCAGGCGACCCCCAGATTAAGACTGGCGCCTATCAACGTCACCACGTTGGGGGACACGCCCGTCCGGCCTATGAGACGGGCGACGGGCTCCAGCAAACCCCCGAACCGCTTCCTGGCCAGATCGCTCAGGGTCACGGTCTGGCGCCTCTTAGCCTCGTCCGCCCCCCGTACTCGAACTTTAATAAATCCTAGCCATTTCTCTTTGTTTGTCAACGTATTTTCTTCTCCCTGATAGCTCTCGATAGTAATCCAAAACCTGCTGGGCCACCTTCTGCCAAGAGTAATCCTTCGCCTTGGCTTGCCCCTGGCGGCCCATTCTCGCTCGTAGGGCAGGATCCTTGAGCAGACGAATCAAGGCCTCGGCCAGACGCTGCTCATCTTCCGGCTGGACCAGAAGCCCCTCCACCCCGTCCTCCATGACGCCGCGATAACCGGCGATGTCGGAGGCCACGATGGGCCTCCCGGCTGCCATTGCCTCCAGCAAGATAATCCCGAAGCTCTCGAAGCCGGTGGAAGGCGCACAGAAGACGTGGCAGGTTCGATAATAGCAAGGCAAATCATCTTCTGACACAGGACCAACGAATCTGACATCGCGAAGGCGATGCTGGCGGGCATAGAGCACAAATGGCTCCTTATCCTCCTTATCGTAAGCCCCTACCACTATGAGCCGGGCCTCAGAAACAGCTTCCTTGACCTGGGCAAAAGCCTGGAGGAGATATTTGAACCCCTTGCGCTTCTCCAGACGCCCGACAAAAAGGATGTTTAGCTTGCCATCGTCGAACCGCCCCATCGGGCACAAAGCCGGATCACCGAAGCGCTCCAGATCAATGCCGTTGGGGATAATGCGGTAATCACCTGGGAAATAATCTGCCAGGTAATCCCTGGCCGCTTCAGAGACGGCAATCCGGCCATCGAGGCGGCCGAAGAAACGCTCGAAGATAGGTTTGGCGTAGTCGTAGCCTGGGTGCGAAGATTCGCGGTAGGCATGGAAGGTACCCACCACCACGGACTGGGGGGATAAGGGAACATGGCGCAGAACAGCCAGGGGCAGAGTCGGGGTCATAGGCTCGTGGAGGTGAATGACGTCGAACTGCTCCTCTTTCAGTATCTTCTTCACCCGCCGATAGACGCGCGGCGAGAGGGTGATGCGAGCTACGGAGCCAGCGGCGGGAATGTGAACGATGGAGCCAGAGACCTTGATGACCTGCCGGGGCACGTCCCCCACGTCCTCGGAGCAGGCAGCGATGATGTGGGCATCGTGACCTAGCCGCCGAAATTCCCTGTCCAGATAGTAGATATGCTTGACCACCCCTCCGGGGTAGGGATAGTCGTAGGGCGAGACCTGAGCAATTTTCATAAGCTATCCGCCATCTGCCAAACGGGTACCGACATCGCCCACTGTTCAGGATGTTCCCCAATGTAGCGCTCCATAATGGCCACCACCTTCTCCACGCCAGTTTTAACGTCACGGTTCCGATCGCCAGTGGCCCTCAACTCCAGGGGTGGCTCAAAGTGGGCAACAAAGGTGTTGTCGGGCAACCGCCGGCTGAATGCCGCGATGATCGGCGCGCCGGTGCGTAGGGAGAGCTGGGCATAGCCATCGGGCAGGCGGGCGGGCGCGCCAAAAAAGTCAACCAAGATGCCACTCTCGGTGATGTCCCTGTCGGCGGCTAGTCCCACAACCTCATTGCGCCGCAGCGACCGGTAGAGCTCCAAGAGCGGTCCATCAATGGGGATCAGTCGAAGGCCCTTGCTGGTCCGCAGGCTGGAGACATACTGAAACAACACCTCCGGCTTGAGGTGCTCAGCAGGGGCAACGACCGGGATCTCCCGCCGGGCCAGCACCTGAGCCACGATGTCTGCACCGCCAAAGTGGGCCGTGACAATGATCAAACCCTTGCCCCTGGACAAAGCACTCTCGACATGCTCCCAACCCTCGATCTTCACCAACCGGGCGATTTCAGTCAAACTGAGAGCTGGTACCCGAAAGAGATCGTAGTAATTCCTGGCCATGCTGCGAAACACGCCCCGCACTATGGCCTCAATATCGCCCGCCTCCTTTGGGCTGCCTCCAAGAATATGGGTTACGTTATCGGTGATGTTGGCTCGTCTGCCCTTTTCCAGGCTATAAAGGAAATCACCCAATCTGGTCGCCAGGGGATAGCCCAGGCTGGACGGTATGAGGGGCACAAGCAGGCCCAACAGGCGATAGATGTAATAATTGAGCATCGTCTGGTCCAGAATGTTCCTTCTGCTCATCCGTTCTCCTGCTCATCCGTTCTCCTGTACTGTAAACCAGCCTCGCCAAGCACCTCGGCGAACTCCTGCAAGTACTGGCGGAGCCTCTCCCAATTCAATGAACAATAGGCCTGTCGCCCCTCCCGCCTGACCTGGACCAGGCCCACCTTCTCCAGCCGCCGCAGATGCCAGGAGATGAGGGGCTGGCTGACCTCTAGCGCCTTTACCAGCTCCGAGACGCTT
>CAYNWI010000239.1:0-4767 GCA_964400825.1 uncultured Anaerolineae bacterium
CTGGTTGACGACGAGGAGGCCATCACGTCCAACCTGGCTCCCTTTCTGGAACGGGCGGGCTTCACCTTAGAAGTGGCTGGCGACGGCGAAGAGGCCCTGTGCCGCGTCGCCGACTTCGCCCCCGACCTGATCGTTCTAGACGTGCTGATGCCCAAACTCGACGGTCGCGAAGTGTGCCGCCGACTGCGGGCCGCTGGCAACTGGACGCCCATCATCATGCTCACCCAGGTGGGTTCGCCAGCCGAACGGGCCATGAGCCTGGAGGAAGGGGCCGACGATTACCTCAACAAGCCCTTCGATCCCTACGAGCTGGTGGCCCGCATCCGCGCTGTGCTCCGCCGCGCCCGTCCCGGAGTTCCACCTTTGAGCGCCGCTTGCCGCCTGGCCTGTGAGCCGCTGGTGCTCGACCGGACGGCCCGCCGCGCCCTGCTGGCCGGACGCGAGCTCCCCCTGACGCCCAAGGCAGTGGCCGCGCTGGACTACCTGGTGACCCACCCCGACGAGGTCATCTCCCGGGAGCGACTTCTGGATGCCGTGTGGGGATGGGATTACCCGACCGGCACGCGGGCGGTGGACGTGCGCATCGCCGAGTTGCGCAAGGCCCTGGGCGACGATGCGGCCGAGCCACACTACATCGAGACCGTCCCCGGCCAGGGCTATCGCTTTGTGGGGACCGTGGAGGCCCTGCCATGAAGTCCACCCGCCGCGCCCTGATCCTGGCCCTGGTCCCGTTCGCCCTGGGATTTGCCGCTGCCTTGCTGCTCTGGGCGATCTCCGATGGGCCGCCCATCGTTCGCCTGCGGGCCGATCTGGGGACCTGGCTTGTCTTGCTGGGTGGGCTGCTGAGCCTGCTGGCCTTGACGGGCGTCGTGGTGTGGGCTGCGGCCGGGCGCCGCCTGGATCGCGCATTGACTGAGGCACGTCAGGCCCAGGCCGAGGCCCATCGCCGCTTCCTGCGTCAGCTTGATCACGAGTTGAAGAACCCGCTGACCGCCATCCGCGTCGGGTTGGCCAATCTGGCGGAGACGCTGCCAGGGGAGACGCGGGATCGAACCCTGGCCGGCGTCGAAACCCAGGTGAGCAGGCTGAGCAAACTGGCCTCCGACCTGCGCAAGCTGGCCGACCTGGAGACACAGCCGTTGGAGCGGGCAGCAGTGAACTTAAGCGAGCTACTGAGCGAGGTGATGACGTTAGCCAAGCAGCGGCCTGAGAGCGAAGGGCGCGAAATAGCCCTCACCCTGCCCCAGGCCCCCTGGCCCCTGCCACAAGTTCCTGGCGACCGTGACCTGCTGTTCCTGGCCGTCTACAACCTGTTGGACAATGCTCTGAAGTTCACCCGTCCCGGCGATACTATCGAGGTGCGGGCTGTGGAGGATGGCCGGGTGGCAACGGTAGAGATAGCCGACACCGGACCGGGCATCCCTGAAGATGAGCTGTCCCACGTTTTTGAGGAGCTGTATCGGGGTCAGGGGGCACGGGGCACTGAGGGGAGCGGGCTGGGGCTGGCCCTGGTCAGGGCAATAGTGGAGCGGCACGGGGGGACGGTGACCGTGCGCAGCCGGGAGGGGGAAGGCACCGTTTTCACCCTGCACCTGCCGCTGGATTGACACCGCTGTACAACGAGATTGTTACGGAGTGTTTCGGGATTGTTACAGATCTGAAACATCCTCGTTACGTCGGCGTGATATAATGGGGATGCCGTCGGAGAACCGATGGACATCAACGTTATGGAGGTGCTTTATGAATGTCGTGAAGTGCGCAAAGGTAGTTGCTGCCTGGCTGGCCGTTGCCTTGCTCTCTTTAGCAACGCTGACCGCCTGCGGTACTCTGGAAGTGGGCGTCGAGCACACCCCTACGCCAGACCGGGCCGCCACGGCCACGGTGTCCGCCCTGGCCACCGAGAATGCCCGTCTAGCCACCCAGGTGGCAACGCTGGCCGTCCCCACACCCACGCCAACGCCCAGCCTGGGGAAATTGGCCTACGTCCAGGGCGGCGACATCTGGGTCAAGGCCCTACCCGACGGCGAACCCCAGCGCCTCACCACCGACGGCCGTAACAGTGCGCCCCGCTGGTCACCTTCCGGCAAGTGGCTGGCCTTCCGCAAGGGTGACTATCAGGTCTGGCTGATCTCCGCCGACAGTAACAGTGCCCATTTTCTGAACGAGGGGGCCGCCGTGGACGCCTTCGCCTGGGCACCAGCAGACGACCGGCTGGCCTACGTCGCCGCCGCGGGACTGCAAGTCATCAGCGCCGACGGTGCCGTTCCAGTGACCCTGGTGCCCCCAAGCCTTCCCGGTCATGGCCCAGGCCGGATGGGCCGCATCGCCTGGAGCCCCGACGGGGACTGGATCGCCTGGGGGTGGGAAGAGTGGCAACCCGGCCAGCCCCTCACCTATCAGGGCCTATGGAGGGTCTCAGCCGATGGCGAGCAGTTGGCTGAACTCTACGTTAGCGGCGCGCCTGAGAAGGGCGATGCTATCCTGGCCGGCTGGTCTCTCGACGGCCAACACATCCTCTTTTGGCAAGGGGAGATGCTCTCAGGCTCAATACTGGCTGATGGGGTGCCCCTCTACAGCCTGCCAGCCGGTGGAGGGGAGCCCGTGCAGCTTGCCAGGCAGTTGGCCAGTGACGCGCGCCCTTCCACCGACAAGGTACTGGCATATTCGGACTTCGTGGCACCTGCCCCGTCCTCGGCACAAGTGGCCGTCACAGTCGGGGCCTACCGCGCCACGTGGATGAACAAGCGGGTGGCCGTCGTCGAGGCAGGCACAGACGCCATCTCATTCCTGACAACAGAAGACTTGGCAGCCTTTTCGCCCTCTTGGTCCCCGGATAGCACCCGCCTGGCCTACGTAGCCATGCCCGACGAGGGTGACCTGGTCGGTGGGGATGATGCCCGGCTGGGGATGATGGAGCGCCGTGTCTGGGTGGTAAACGTCCAGGGCGAACCTCAACCTCAGCAACTCACCGATGACCCGGCCTACCGCGACGAGCGCCCCCTCTGGTCGGCCGACGGGAGCCAGCTCCTCTTCGCTCGAATGGACAACGACGATCAGGCATCACTCTGGCTTATCTCCGTCGAGGGCGGCGGACCTCAGCAAGTAGTGGAGGAGCTAACCCCCCTGCCAGATCCGGCCGCGGGCTGGTTCGGCTACTACGGCCACGTCGAGTGGGACCAGCTCTTCGACTGGTGGCACGGCTTGGCCAGGGCACCCGCGGACGTGATGGTACCCACCCCTGGCCCCCCGCCGACGGCCCGTCCGCCGGCATCCCCCACCCCTACTCCGCCCCCGCCGACGCCGACACCAATTCCGCCTACATACACGCCAGCGCCGTCTACTGGCGTGCCTACTTTCGTCCCCGCAGGCACCTCCACACCAGTCACCCCCGCGTCGGCCTACGCCACCCAGGAGGCAGCCCGCCAGGCGACGGTTGTCGCCCGAGCTACCGCCTCCCCCTTCCCAACCGCCGGCCCGGCCACCGTTCAGACAGGCCAGCCGTCCGTCGCTACCACCCGGCGCGATGGGCTATCCTTCGAACTCCGTCTGCCCAAAGACACTTACCTGGCTAGCGAGGGTGGCCAGGCGGAAGCCATCCTGCGCAACGAGGGGCCGGAGACGGTCTTCGTCCGTGGTGATGGAGAGAACCTCTTCCTACCTGTATTGTTGGACGAGCAGGGCCACGAGCCGCTCCCCTGGCCCTGGTCGCCGATGGTGCTGCCAGGCATCCCCTACGAACCGCGCAAGCTGGAGCCGGGTCAAGCGATCACCGAGACCCTCAACTTCCAGGTGCCGCCCGAGGAGCAGGCCGCCGGTCACGCCTACGTCCTGTGGGCTGAGACCAGTTTCGGCCGCCCTGCACCGGACAGGCCGGAAGGGTGGGACAATCTGTGGCTGCACCTGGAGACGGGGCCGATCCCGTTGCAGGTGACACCACCAGACGCCTGGCAGCAGTTGGTGGCCGAGTTAGAGGCCGACCGAGACGGCTGGCGCCTGCAGGTAACCGATACCTCTGGCCGGGTGCCCCCCGGCCCGCTGTGGGGCTTCCACGAGATCGTCTCATTCGACACCACCGCCACCGGACCCCTGCAGGATAGCGCCGACGGCACGTGGTCAGGAGCGTGGGGTGGCCGTATGAGCCAGAGCGACAGCCAGATCAGTATGCGAGCCTGGGTTGCCGCTCCAGGTTATGTCACCGCAGCCATTACCCAGACGGTGCCCGGCACGGGGGATGTCGGCAGTTGGTTCGGCGCATGGGAGCCCCCCACACCCCAGACTTTCGGCTCGTTGGAAACAGCGCAGGCCACGCTTGACTTCCCCCTCTACCGGCCAGGTTGGCTGCCAACTGGCACAGTGCTGGATGGAGTGCAGGTCGAAACGAGGACTTCAGGGGAACGCCGCTGGACGGACGTGAGCCAGATGTATCGCCTGCCGGACAACACCTGGCTGGAGCTGATCCAGATGGTCACAACAGACCATTATGCCAGCGCTGGCTGGGGCGAAGCCCGTTACGCATGGGAGGCCCGCCCCGTGACGATAGGCCAGAACACGGGGTACATTATCCAGCGCTTCAACTGGTGGGTGCTAGACTGGAAATGCGACGACGTAGGCTTGGAACTGCGGGCGCCAGTACAGGCTCTCTCCCTGGAGAACCTACTGGCCATCGCCACCGGGGTGAAATCACCCGAAGGTACCTGTCCGCCGGCGCCAACAGCCACACCTTGGATTTCCACCCCTCCCCCGCCTCCTACCCCGACTGAAACAAGC
>CAYNWI010000240.1:0-4712 GCA_964400825.1 uncultured Anaerolineae bacterium
CTTACAAGTTATCTGGTAGAATATCGCCACTTATCAGACGCTTGGAGCCATCGGGTCAGTGCCTCCAATTCTGGGAGGCTATTATTTCTTTTGATGTCGGGCACTCTGTTCGGCATCTCTAGTAAAGTCACCACTGGGTGACAAGGAGGAAAAGAGGTGAAAAACTATCGAGTCTTTGCTAAGCGCTGGTTCAGGGTTGGAGGTGTTGTGCTGGTTTTGGGAGCGGTGCTGCTGGCGGCGGTGCTCAATTTGCCAGCTTCTGCCGACCCTCCTAAGCCCACTCCGCAGGCAGATGCCTGGGGAGATGAGCCTGAGCCAGCGGCGACGCCCCAGCAGGGTTCTGAGTTGCACGCTGAGAGCTACCATTCAGCCGGAGCAATTCTGGGCTCCACCCCGCTCTCCCTCACCGGCAGTTACTACGACTGGGGCTATGCCAAGACCTGCCGCGATTCGGATATGTCTACTTGCCCACCTACTTGCATTGGTGAGACCAGCACTTTCTATTGTGACGACGAGGAAATCCACAACCTTGCCGTGCTCTACGATGTGACGGGTGGGGGCTACGCCAAAGTCGAACTCTATCAGCCTGACGGTACCCTGTATGGCCACTGCGACGTTGAGTGGCCAGCTCCTGAACCCGGCCACTACTATACCTGCCTTACATTCCGTTGTCGGGCCTCAATCGCTGGCTCGTCGATGGTTGCTTATCCGGGCAACTGGCACACGGACTTCAAAGTGTATGACAACGGCCAATGGGTCAACGAGGCCACTCTGTGGTGGGAGCTGATTTGTGATGGTGAAGACTGCCCTGGGGCATCGGAAAAGAGCTTTATCCAAAAAACGGACAACGAAAACAATCAGCACTATGGCTACGCCGACGGGGATATGTATCCGGCCAACACGGATTGCATTTACAGCGAACGTGATAAATCCCTATGCCCGGACCTTAAGAACCCTCTGGCACCCATTGAGTTCAACATCGTCGTTGATCCCCTGCCGTCACCCATCACGAGTGCCGCGCTCAATATCTATGCCTGGGACGTTGATGAGGAAGGGGATCCACAGAACCCTAGCAGGCCAGTGGAACGAGACAGGGTCTACTTCAACGGGCACTTTGTTGGCACCTTGACCGGATGGAACCAGACCTGGAGCACTTCGCACTTCAGCGTTGATCCTTCCTGGGTGCAAGTGGGGAACAACTTGGTCGAAGTGCTGATAGATGAGTACGACGGCTGCTGGTGTGTGAGCATTGACTGGGGTCAGTTGGTGCTGGGTGGGGCTGGAGGAGCGGCATCCATCTACTCGGCGGCCCCCGATAGAACCTGCTATCAGCCGGGTTGGCCGTTGTACTTGCAAATGATACTGCGCACCACGTTGGCTAGTCAGGAGGTGAGGATCGAGGTCAACCTCATTGATCCGTACAACGTCACCAGGGCTAACTGGATAGACACCAGAACCATCTACGGCCCCGGTACGAACAACGACGTCGTAGCTAACCTGACTATACCAGCCGACGCTCCGACGGGTGATTACACTATCCAGATATTCATCTACGACACCTGTAGTGAGACCCAGAATGATTACCATGAGATACCCATTCGGGTTGACGAGGCGTGTGGAACGGTAACTCCAACGGTGACCAGGACGGCCACCAGGACCTCGACCCCGACCAGGACGCGGACACCCACTAGCACGCCTACCAGAACTCCTACTCCCACCATGACCCCTACCCCCACGCCCACATCCACCAGGACACCGACCAGCACACCCACACCCACCAGGACACCGACCAGCACACCGACACCCACCGTTACACCCACGGCGACACCCTGCTGGAAGAAGGGCGGCTGGATTGACTACGCTCCCAGCGGGATGCCCGACTTCGACCAGCGGCAGGATGCCTGGATGTACCCTGGGACGCAAACCTGGAGCTACTGCGGCCCCGTGGCGTTAGCCAACTGCCTGTGGTGGTTTGACTCCAAGATGGAACCCCACCCGGTGCTCCCACCAGCGCTCAACGACAATTACAACCTGGTCACATCGTACAACTCCTACGTTTGGGACGACCACGATCCGAGGAACGTGATCCCGTTCGTTGACGATTTGGCCTGGCTGATGGACACCGACGGCCAGCAGAGCGGTGATGGGCATTTGGGCACCTACGTGTCCGACATGTACGATGCTGTCAACCAATACCTGCTGGACCGCGGCCTGGCCGAGAACTACGAGGTTACGCTGATGCCGCAGCCCTCCTTTGAGTGGGTGGAGTACGAGGTGGAGCGCTGCGAGGACGTCATCCTGCTCGTGGGCTTCTGGACGCAGAATGCACAGCAGGTGTGGGTGCGCAATGGTGGCCACTTTGTCACCTCGGCGGGGGTGGATTCGCGCAGTCGTCTCATCGGCCTGAGCGATCCCATCAATAACAGGGCCGAGGAGGGTTGGCCGGGGCGGGTGCTGAATGGTATGTTGATTCCGCACTCTCCTATCCCAGGTCATGGCTATGATGTGCACAACGATGCGGGCAACATCTCCCACGACATGTACCATGCTGTGGACACCACCAATAATCCGGATCCGCGAAGTGGGCTTTGGGGGCTGGCCGATTACGCTGGGAGTTACGCGGCCATTGAAGCTTTCGTCGGCCAGAACTTCCCTCGGGATTTCCCCCAGGAACTGAAATCAGCTCCAGGGGATTACAAGGCAGGGGCCATCCAGACCGAGGTCGAGTACGCCATCGCCATCTCGCCTGTCTGCACCGTGGATGGCACCAAGAAGGGGCCAAAGCAGGTGAAGGCTGGGGAAAATGCGGCGGTGGTGCTGACCATAAACGGCCGTGGTGACTGCCCAGTCAGCGAGAGGCACGCCGACGTGATGCTGGTCATTGACCGCTCAGGCAGCATGCAGGGCACGCCGCTACAGGATGCCAAGGACGCGGCCAAGGCCTTCGTTGACGGACTGGACCTGAGTCCGGGAGCCGATCAGGTGGGCCTGGTCTCCTACTCTAGCTCGGCCATTCTCAATCACCGGTTGAGCCGGACTGCGGGAACTGTCAGGGCAGCCATTGATGCCTTGGTGGCCAGCGGGCAGACCAACATCACCGAGGGCATAGATAAGGCCCAGGAAGAGCTGGAAAGCGTGCGGCACGTTCCTGAGAACAGGCCGATCATGATCCTGATGACCGATGGCCAGCACAACGTGGGCCCCGGCCCTGGGCCGGCGGCGGATGCGGCCAAGGCCAAAGGGACGCGGATCATCACCATCGGCCTGGGGAACGTGGACGAGACAGAGTTGAAAAACCTGGCCTCCTCTCCTGACGATTACTACTACGCGCCGACGAGCGACGAGCTAAAGAATATCTACGAGCAGATCGCTGGCTCCATCATGGGAGTGCCGGCTACCAACATCATCCTCACTGACACCCTCTCCAGCGGCGTGGACCTGGTTCCCAACTCCTTCTTCGGCTTGCCACTGCCTAGCCACGTGGACTATGTGAACAAGGTCATCGTCTGGGAGATCCCGATCTTGGGGAGGGATGAGACGAAGACCTTCGGCTATCGGGTGCACGTGCCGGAGGATACACCGAGCGGCGAGCTGTGCTTCAACGAATCCACGATCGCTACCTACGTCAACTCCAACGGCCATGAAGATGCTCTGGTCTACCCGCCAGTCTGTGTCACGGTCAAGCCTTCTCTCCACGACGTCTACTGCAAGGACCATCCCGCAGACGACGGGTCTGTGCCCTCCAATCCCAATGGTGAGGCCTGGTGGGAGAGTCCCGACATCTGGAACAGGCACAATCAGGATGGGGTGGAACAACACGAGAACCCTCAGGCCGGTCAGGTCAACTACGTCTACGTCAAGGTGCGCAATCGAGGCAACGCCCTGATGACGAACATCAACGTTGACCTGTACTGGGCTAAGGGTGCGGCAATGATTGCGCCTGGGGACTGGCAATACATCGGCACGCAAAGCATCGCCAGTCTGGGGGCAGGGCTGGCTCAGACGGTCAACTTCCAATGGCAGCCGACGGTAGGAGGACACACCTGCTTCTATGCGGAAATCTACGCCAGCCTGGACCCGGTCACCCACAAGTGGTTGGTGCCTTTCGACAACAATCTGTGCCAGAGGAACCTGCAGGTCATCGAGGACGAAGCGGGTTGGTCGGACAATGACGTCGTCGTCGGCAACCCCCAGAGCGGATCAACGCACGCCGACATCACCATTGACGGTGAAGACATCCCACCCAACGGGGAAGCCTATGTGGACTTCGAGGATGAGGAGGTCTTCAACCAGTGGCAGGATGCAGGCGGCGATCTGGAGGGAGGGGAGGTGGTCCCCGGCACCACGTCCGTGCGTCTCGACATTAACACCACCGCTGCTTCGGGTCTGTCGGCGGCCACGGGGTCAATCGAAGCGGTCATCGGCAGGTTGCCCCTGGGCGCCAACGAGAAAACGTTGATAACCCTCAGGTTGGTGGTTCCGCCGGGGAGTGAAAGTGAGCCAGAGCTGGAGGTGAGGGAGCAGATAGGGGGGCAGGACGTGGGAGGCAGCACCTATCGTCCGCCTGCTGCTCCGGGCGTAGTGTATCTGCCTGTGATCCTTAAGAACTACGCCGAGTAGAAGGCCGATACGATAGCAGCGCGGGCTCCCACGCCCCGCATTGAAAGTCAGGGAAAGCCACCCAACTCTTCACAGAGCCAGGTGGCTTTCCT
>CAYNWI010000241.1:0-4707 GCA_964400825.1 uncultured Anaerolineae bacterium
TCCAATCCCTAAACCGGATGCAACCCCGGAAACTCCAGCCCTGTCGTTTCGGGGAAGCCACACATCACGTTCATCGCCTGCACCGCCGTGCCGGCGGCTCCCTTCATCAGATTATCCAGGGCGGCGATGACCACCAGCCGGTCGCTGCCCTCCTCCCTCTCGAAACCGATGTCACAGTAGTTGGAGCCGGCCAGGATCTTGGGCTCCGGGTAGCGATAGAACCCCCTGCGGTATTTGACGATGCGGACGAAGGGCTCGTCCCCGTAGGCCTGGCGATATAGTTGCCAAATGTCCTTTTCGCTTAAGCGCCAGCCGTCTTCGGTGAGGAAGCAGTGCGCCGTGGCCAACGCCCCGCGAACCAGCTCCACCGAGGTGACCGATATGTGGATGTCGGGCCGTCGCCCATCGAAGGTCAGTTCTTGCAGCATCTCGGCCAGGTGACGATGGGTGGTGGGAGCGTAGGAGCGGACGACGTGGCTGCGCTCCGCGTGATGCGAGGCACGGGTGAGTTTGGCGCCGCCCTCCGAGGAGCCGACCTTGACCTCCACCGCCGTCTTGCCGATCACGCCAGCGCGATAGAGCGGCCACAAGGCCAGGTTGATGACCGTAGCGTTGCAGCCCACGCCACTGGCGTAGCGGGCCTCCCGCAGTGCTTCTCGATGGAGCTCCGGCAAGCCGTAGACGAAGCGGGGCAGCCATTGGGGAGCCGGGTGCTCCCAGCCGTACCAGCGGGGATAATCGGCCGGATCGTGGAGGCGGAAATCGGCGCTCAGGTCCACGATCCGCTCGGCGACGGCGGCGAACTCCTCAATGCGCGGGGCCACCTGGCCGTGGGGAAGGGCGACGAAGAGCACGTCGCAGGGCTCCAGCTCCTGCAGGCTCACCAGGCACAGGCCCGTCCGCCCCCTGAGGTTGGGGTGCAAAAAGTGGGCCGGCTGGCCAGCGTAGCTCTCCGAGGTGGCCTGTTTCACTTCCACCTCAGGATGATCCAACAGCAGCCGCAGCAGCTCCCCTCCGACGTATCCCGACGCACCAACGATAGACGCTTTCAACATAGACCCCCTCCTGAGTTAGTCAGATGGCCAGATGGTCGGATGGTCGAAAGAGACTCCTGACCACCTGACCAAGGACCACCTGACCACCCGACCAACTGCAACACGTAATCGGCCATTTTGCCGGCGATGTCCACGCCCACCGCCTCCATAGCGCCGTGGAACTCAGGGGTGTGGTTCACCTCGTTGACCAGCAGGCGGTCATCGGCGGTCTCCATGAGGTCCACCGCCAGGATGCCCCCGCCCACCGCCTGGGCCGCCGCCAGCGACAACTCCTCGATCTCAGGGCTGAGGGGGCAGGGCAGCGCCTCCCCGCCTCGGGCGGTGTTGGTGATCCAATGAGCGGAGTGGCGGTACATGGCGTACACGACCTCGTCGCCGACCACCAGGGTGCGGATGTCCCGACTGGGCTTGTCCACGTATTCCTGGACGTAGAACACGCTGTGCAGCGGCCCGCCCAGGGTGGCCTTGTGGTTCAGGACCGCCTCGGCCGTGTCCCGGTCGTTGACCTTGCTCAGCAACCGCCCCCAGGAACCCACGGCCGGCTTCAGCACCACCGGGTAGCCCATCTCCTCGATGGCCTGCAAGGCCGCCTCAGCGCTTAGAGCCACCACAGTGCGCGGCGTGGGAACGTTATGTTGGATCAAGGCCAGGCTGGTCGAGACCTTGTCACCGCAAGTAAGGACCACCTGGTAGCTATTCACCGTCCTGATCCCCCAACTGTTGAGGACGCTGAGGGCATAGAGAGCCCGGCTGTGGCTGATGGCGCGACACCAGATCAGGTCATATTCCTCGACTAGGCCGTTGGCCTGCAACTGGAGGGCCAGATGTCGCTCGTCCAGCCGCTCATACTTGACTCCCCGCTCTTTCAAGGCTCTGAAAATGAGCTTCTCTTCCAGGCGGATGCGAGAACAGAGGATGCCCAGTCTTACCTTCCCGGTTCCATAACTGCCACCTCCAAGGCATAATCAACGATGCGAGCGGCGATATCCACCCCCGTGGGGGCGATGCTGTTGCGAAACTCCGGCGTGTGGTTGACCTCGCTCACCAACAGCCGTCCATCCTGGGCTTCCAGGATATCAACGGCCACCACCCCGCCACCTACCGCCTCAGCCGCGCCACGGGAAATGTGCTCTATTTGAGGAGTAATGGGGCAGGACGTGGCCTCCCCTCCCCGCGCGGTGTTGGTGATCCAGTGTGGTGCGTGGCGATAGATGGCGGAGATGACCTCGCCACCGACGACGAAGCTGCGGATATCGCGTCCAGGCTTATCAATGTATTCCTGGATGTAAAAGATGGAATGTTGGTACCCGCCGAGGGTATGCTTGTGTTCCAGAATCGTCTCCGCTGCGTCGCGATCATTGATCTTAGCCAGCAGCCGTCCCCACGAGCCATTCAGGGGCTTCAACACCACGGGGTATCCCATTTGCTCAATGACTTCCAGAGCTGTCTGTGGAGTGAAGGCCACCCGGGTGCGCGGCGTGGGGACGCCACGCTTGGCCAGCGCCAGGCTGGTCAGCAGCTTATCCCCGCTGGTGGCGATGACGTCATAGACATTGACCACACGCTGTCCGTTGTCGCCCAGCAGCTTGCTGGCGTACAGGGCACGCGAATGGCTCAGGCAGCGGACGAGCACCACGTCGTAGCCGTTGACGCCCTCCGAAAGGCCAAGGGCGGTGGTGTTGACGTCAATTCTTTCGCCGTCCACCCCCCGGTCGCGCAGGGCTTGAAAGATCAACTTTTCCTCGACGCGAACACGAGAACAGAGAACACCGACCCTCATCGTGTCATTCCCCCCAATCTTCCTCCTCTTCCGGAGCCAGGTCCAGGACGATGGGATTCACGCCCATCACCTCTAGCTCCACACCGCAGTCGGGACAGACCACGATTTCCCCCACCTCCACATCGGGGGCCAGTTCCAGTTCAGCAGCACATTCGGGACATTCGATCATCTTGACACCTCCTAAGAGTTTTGGGTAACAAAAAAGCCGACTCCCCATATACATATCTGGAGAGTCGGCCTGCGACTGCAGTCAGCCAAAAAGGTGGTTACACGAGCTTTACCGCCATAAACAACTTTCGGCAAGGCGAAACTCCCCAGAGCAAGTGCCTGGCTCGAGGGCGCTTGACCACGATCTGCTTGGAGTTTAGCTTGCCGAACGACGTCATGGGCTATGTGCTCCTGTTTCCGGATTGCACACTTTATACCACAACTTGGGATAATTGTCAAATCGGGGTGGATGCACCCTAGACAAAGAGCGGAGTCGGTGGTATAATGAGGTTGCTATAGATAGCCTTTCTGGATTCTTCTGGACAACCTCAGACGGGATCACTGTAGTTGGTCGAAAAGGAGGGTAAGATGTTAATCGGTAAGGGTGTGTGGGCCGCGTATGGCAATGAGATAGACCTGGCCATTCGAATGGCCCAAGCTGTTGATGCCACTCACGTTCTGTTCAGGACGGGGCGCGGGACGGAGTACTTCGAGTCACCGGCCCAAACCTCGCTCCGGAAGATAAGGGATGCAGGGTTCGTCCCCTTCGCCTGGCCCTTTATCTTCTGCGACGATCCAGCCGGCGAGGCAGACGTCGCGGTCCGCACCTGGCAAGAGGGCTACGAGGGCATCGTCTTCGACATTGAGGATCAAGCGGCAGGGAAGGCGGCCAATGCTGCCGAACTGGGACGCCGGCTCATTCAAGACGCAGGGCTGGACCCTAACGACCTGTACTTCACCTCTTTCCCCAACTTCTCAGCCCACTCCACCATCCCCTACAAGGAGATGGCGGCCTTTTGCCAAGGCGGTTTCATGCCCCAGTGTTATGGCACCTTCCGCTGGCCTGCTCACTATGTCCTGGACAGCATGACCTATCAGGAATACGAGAGCTGGCCGGCGAGCTGGGGTGACCGGCCAGCCATCTATCCCATCCTGGGCGCCTACTATGACTTCCACGGCAAGATCCGCATGACCCCGGAGGAGTTCCGCATCTGGGCCAACGAGCTGGCCAAATATCGGCCCACCTTCTACAGCATCTACCGGGCGGGGGTCACCAATGAAGACCTGTGGCCCATCCTGAAAGAGCTGCGCCCCTGGCGGCCGGTGACCGAAGACGATTGGACGCAGGCCGGCCAGAAGATCTGGTCTGAGGTCAGCGCACCTTTTGATCCGAACCTCGCTTTTCCTCGAAAGGCACAAGAGGTACTGGGACCGCATGCCTTCGCTCTGAGCACCGAGCACCGTTCCGTGATCAACGACCACGTGTGGGCCTGGCAACTCTGGTCCGACGGCAATCGAACGGTCATCCTCATGACCCTGGAGGGCCAATGGGCCCTGGCAGACATCCGCGCCATAACCTGTCCTGGGCAGTGAAACCATGGCTAGAAGAGTGGTTAGGTTCCTGTCAATTGGCTTGCTGATTGTCACCACGTTGTTGATACCTTCTACCTCGACAGCACAATGGGACGATTACGTGATCGTCCAGCCTTCCCATCCCACAGAAGCCGATGAGATCTCCATTACTGTTGGTGGAGTGTGGGCCGATTCGTGTATCCCTCAATACGACGATCATTCCATCCTTGGAAACACCATTGCGATTGATGCTGTGTCGGGCGCTCCGCCGGGTGTTGCCTGTGCGCCGGTCATAACCCCTTGGGAGTTTAC
>CAYNWI010000242.1:0-4691 GCA_964400825.1 uncultured Anaerolineae bacterium
CTCTGCTTCCCGACTCACACGCATAGAGGACTCGGATTTCTTTCTCGATTTCGATATCTTTGAGGCGTGCTCGAATTTTCTCCCTCATAAAACTCTCTATAGCGCCCCCTACGTTTCCGCCAACAAGCCACTCATCTCCAGCACGCGCTGGCTCCACCCCCGTGCCCCAGCAATCACCTGACCACGCCACGCCTGGTCAGGGAACCGCTGTGACAACTGCATCCGCCAGTGGGCCAGGTGGCGTTGCAGTTCCAACAGCGTCACCTGGTTTTCCAGGTCAGACTCCGGAGCGCACCACTCGATTAAGTGCGCGGCCTCTCGCATCAGGTCTGCTACAGGCGCCAGGTTGGCCGGATTCTGTGAGAATGAGGCGAGGCGGGCCAGGTCGGCGGCCAAGCCACCCAGACGCACCGGCAGGGGATCACGTACATAACGAGCCTGAATGGCTGAGAGATCTTTCATTCAAACATCACTCCTTCCAGCAGTCGGCGCACAATGGTCTCTACCCGCTCGCGAATTGCAGCATCCTGAATGGTCATGCTGAAATTGCTTTGGCGGGGACGGATGTTAATCAGCGCTTCGAATTGTACCTCTTGGCTGAAGGGCAACCAATCGGCACCCCAGATGTCTTCCTGGTGGCTGCCATCCTCCAGCAATACCTGCTCGCAATCGGCATGTAGCTCTCCGCCGCCAGCCAGCACTTCGCGGCGCACGTCAACAGCCAACTTGACGTAGGAGCCCAATGATTCCATCATCTCGCTCATCATGGCCGGAGTTGCGCGATGACGGACAATGTGGATAACGGCGTCTGACATCCCCACTCCTTTACGTACTTTTGTCCCGCACCACCAGCCACATAGTATACCAGATTTCGGCCCCTTTGGCAATAGGCGCAAAACGCAAAGAGCCATCCCGTTTCCTGGGATGGCTCTTGCTTGTAGCAATATTGGCAATGCCGTAACGTCCTCAGGCTTCGCGAAGCCAGCCAATGGCTGGTTTGGGCGAACGAGTGGATCACAGACACCATGGTCAGGCGAAGTTCTGTTATGAACCTGTTACGTCTGAGGACGTGAGGACGGTTTACCGGGGGCGCCGTCCACCACCTTGTCTTCCACCACCTTGACGGCTTTCGGAGCGAGGGCGAGCCTCATTAACGTTAAGCGTTTCACCTTTCAACTCCGTGCCGTTCAGACCGGTGATCGCGGCCTGGGCTTCAGCTTTGGTGGGCATCTCCACGAATCCGAACCCTCTCGATTCGCCGCTGAATTTGTCCGTGATGATTTTGGCAGATGTGACCTCCCCGAAGGTTTCAAAGGCCTGTTGCAACTCTCCTTCGGTGAGCTCGTGTGGCAAATTGCCTACGTAGATATTCATTCTGACTCCTTCTTTATCTATTTTTCTTACTGCGGTGCCGTTCTTGAATATATCATACCACATTACTATAGTTTTGTCAATAATCTCCGGGAGAAAAAAGCCACCTGTGCGGTTGACGCAGGTGGCTTTCCTCAATAACACAATGGCTTATAGCATCACTACCCTTCGCTATAAGCCATCAGCCATAAACTATCCACCATCTGCCAATTGGTGGAGCCGGAGGGACTCGAACCCTCGACCTTCTCAATGCCATTGAGACGCGATCCCAACTTCACCGTGGTCGGTGCTGTCATCATCAGCCTGCCTCCTCAAGAGCCCTTTCCAGCAGGTCGGTCACACCCAGCTCAGCGGCCATGCGGCGCAGATAATCCCGGTCGAGCCGGTCGCCCTGCACTTTGAGCACACCCAACACGTCGCGCCATTGGCGGTCGGAGACCTCACCGCCCATGCGGTACCACTCCAGCTTGGAAAGGATGACGTCCTCGGCACTGGTGACGTAAGCGTGGCGTTCGGGGTCCTCACTCAACAGGTGCAACTGGCGGCGGGCCAACTGGGAGCGATCGAATGGGCGCGGCCTGGCCACGAAGACGTCCACCTTGAACATCGTGTCCAGGTGGATCAAATTAAAGGAACCACGGCGGCGCACCGCGGCGCGCATCATCTCCGCGTCGGCGTAAAAGGCATCGCCCAACGCCTGGGCCAGCGGCTCGACGTGCTCCAGGCGCAAGTCGGCCACCAGGTCGGCGTCCATGGTGGCACGCATCACGCCGTGCAGCGCGCTGGCAAACGAGCCGCCAATGGCATAGGGCACGCCGAGAGCGTCCAGAGCATCAACTACCGCCAGCGTCACCGCGATTTGCTCGGTCAACATTCGTCTTTCTCCGACAAGGGGCCATAGACGCGAGCGGCCAGCTCCGGGCCTAGCAACAGGTCGGCCAGACGGCGCCGACGCTGAGCAGGGGTATCATCGGGGTGGCGTTGGCACAGCCCGGCCAGGGCCAACGTCCGCACTGTCTGGCCCATCTCGGCCATCAATGCCATTTTGCGCCAGGGATGCATCTGGCGCAACTGTTCGATCTGCATGTTTTCAATGTCAGGTGAAGTATCCGCAGAAAACACAGTCACTTATACCTCAATGCAGGGCAGGCCGCCCTCTTTCAGGGCCTCCAGCAAATCATCCACTGGGTGCACATTGACAACTTTCACAAATGTGGCAACCTGAAATCAGGGCCCAGGGTGAGCCGTTTAGCGGCTCATCGGGCAGTGCATAGGCTTCATAGCACAATGGCTTATAGCACCCTACCCTTCGCTATAAGCCATCTGCCATAGACTATCCGCCATCTGCCAATTAGTGGAGCCGGAGGGACTCGAACCCTCGGCCTTCTCAATGCCATTGAGACGCGATCCCAGCTTCGCCACGGCCCCGTTGTCAGGTTGTAGTACTGTAGGTTGCAGAATGTAGCAGAACGGGCTCAACACTACCCGCTACAACCTGCCACCTACAACCTCCCATGGAGCTGAGGGGACTCGAACCCCTGACCTCATCAGTGCGATTGATGCGCTCTCCCATCTGAGCTACAGCCCCAATTGCTGCTATAGTATAGGGCAATGTGATAAAGTTGTCAAGCTGAGCGGCGCCCCCTCGTTGAGTCCCCCTGAGTCCCCCCCAGTTCCCCTGAGTTCCTCCGCCTCACAGGAACTCCTCACCGCGATACACGAACTGGCCGCCCAGGATGGTGGCCTCCACCTCCGTCCCCAGAATGGACATGGCAGGGACGACGAAGATGTCGCGGGACAGCACCACCAGGTCGGCCAGCTTGCCTGGGGTGATGGAACCTTTCTCCCGCTCCTCGCCCGAAGCGTAGGCCGCACCCAGGGTGTAGGCCCGCACGGCGTCTTGCACGGTGACGCGCTGCTCAGGATGCCAGCCCTCTGGCCCAGGAGTGCCATCGGCGCGGCGGCGGGTCACGGCGGCGTGGATGCCTGCCAGCGGATCGAGGGACTCGACCGGGCAGTCGGAGCCAAAAGCAAGCAAGGTGCCCGCATCCAGGAGGCTGCGCCAGGCGTAAGCCCCCCGCCCCCGTTCCTCCCCCCAGTGACGCTCCACCATGTCCATGTCCGAAGTAGCGTGAACGGGCTGCATGGAGGCAATGATGCCCAGCTTCGCCAAGCGGGGGACGTCGGCGGGATGCAGCAGTTGTACGTGCTCGATGCGATGCCGCAGGCCCATCCCCTGGCCAGACTGGCGGCTCTCCTCCAGCACGTCCAGCACGTCGCGATTGGCCCGATCGCCAATGGCGTGGATGGCGGCGCTGATGCCGGCCCGGCTGGCCTTGCTCACCAGTTCCCGCATCTCCTCTTTGGATGTCACCCCGATACCCAGGTTGAGCGGCTCGTCCTGGTAGGGAGCCAGCATGGCCGCCGTGCGAGAACCCAGGGCTCCGTCGGCGAACATCTTGACCCCGCCCACCCTCAGCTTCTCGTTGCCGAAGCCCGTCCTGAGCCCCAGCCCGATGGCGTCGTCGAGATTCCTGGCGGGGATGTGCATCAGCACCCGCAGGCCCAGCTCGCCCTTGTTCGACAACTCCTGGAAGGCGGCGAAAGCCAGCTCGTCCTCACAATCGTGGATGCCCGTCAGCCCAGCCCGCTGAGCGTTGGTCGCAGCCACTTTGAGCGCGGCCTGGATTGCCTTCAGGCTCGGCTTCTCAATGACGTTTGTGACCAGCCGCTTGGCTCTTTCTTTGAGGATGCCGGTAGGCTCGCCCGTCCCAGGCTCGCGCTCGATCTCCCCGCCTGCTGGACTGGGGGTCTCGGCACTGACGCCCGCCCTGGCCAGAGCCAGCGAGTTCGCCCACAGGGAGTGACCATCTTTGCTACTGAGGGCCACCGGGTTGTGAGGAGCCACGGAATCCAGAGCCTCTTTGGTGGGAAAGCTAGGATCCTCCCACAGATTGCGATCCCAGCCCCCGCCCAGCAGCCACTCCCCCGGCCTGGCAATCCGCGCTCGCTCCGCTACCCGCCGCACGGTCTCGGCCCTGGAGACGATGCCCGACAGGTCAAGGCGCGTCAGGCGCAGGGCGTATTCGACGAAGTGAATGTGGCTGTCGGTTAGCCCAGGCACGACCGTGCGTCCCCCCAGGTCTACAGCCTCCCCGCCGGGGGCCAGGAGGCATAAGACCTGGGCATCGTCGCCCACCGCGACGATCCTATTCCCCGCGATGGCCACTGCCTGAGCGTGCGGATTGGCCCGATCCATGGTGTAGATCCTGCCGTTGTAAAGAACCAAGTCGGATTGCATGTCATCTCACCTCTCTTTC
>CAYNWI010000243.1:0-4570 GCA_964400825.1 uncultured Anaerolineae bacterium
CGGTAGCCAGGTCTCGCTATCCACCGCCGCCACCGCCGCTTCCGCGCCCGTCATCCGCGCGATGCCGGGAAGCAGCTCCGCCACGCCTGGGTGCTCGCCGAAGGACAGGATCAGGTCGGCTGGCGGGAGCGTGTCGGGCAGGTAGTCCTCCGGATAGTCTATCACTGGCGGCAGCACCGACGGTGCGTGCCATACTTCGACCACCCAGTCTGCGGGGCCGTGGGCGCGGATGTTGTCCACATGCCGCTGTCCGTATTCGCCCGAGATGACCGCCAAGATGCGCATATAATTCACTCCTTGTCCTCCAAAATCTGCCGCCAAAAAACAGCCACCTTATTATATCATCAGGACAGCCGTCTGTCTATGACAAAAGTCGCTTTTCTCTACCCGTCTCCTGCCCCAGTTCCTCTCGATCCGCCACGACAATCCGCTCACGCTCCCGGCACATCAGGCTGTCGTCGGCCACGTATATGAGAAAATCCTCACAAAAATTTCATCGCCCTCTAATCTGAATGGGGTATGATAAGGTCAGAACAACGGAACCCAAAGCTCCGTCGTTCGAGACCACGAGAGAAAGGAGGTGACGAAGCATGAGAAAGTGGCTAATCGGCGGCGGAATCCTCGGCGTGCTGGTAGTGGCCCTGCTGGTGGGCAGTCTCGCGATGACCGCCTTCGCCCAGGATCCAACGCCCCAGGCCCAGACCGAGGAGCAGGCCGACACCGGCCCGAACGAGCAGTTCCCCAGCTACGACTCCTCGATCCGCGTAGACGATGCCCAGTACGAGGGCACGAGCGAGACGGACGAGGCGGCAGCGCTGGCCGGCCTGGCCACCATCACGCCAGAACAGGCCAAAGCTGCGGCTCTGGAGGCCAACCCCGGCGCGACTGTCGTCAAGGTAGAACTGGACAACGAGAACGGCGCGTTGGTCTACAGTGTCGAACTGGGCAATGGCCTGGACGTGAAGGTGGACGCCGGAAACGGCGCGATCCTGAGCACGGGGCAGGAAGACGCCGACGAGGATGCTGACGACGTGGACGACGTCCAGGAAGAGGTCGAGAGCCAGGTTGAAGATGCTGACGAGGAATCTGGCGATGTGGACGATGTCCAGGAAGAGTTCGAGAGCCAGGCTGACGACGCACTAGAGACGCCCCATGCCGAAGACGCACTGGGGCAGTAGACTCGCCTGCACCATAGAGGTTGCACGAACCAAGAGGGTGTCGGATTGCTCCGACACCCTCTCTTTAATGAAAAAACTCTCATTTTCCTTTAATCTTGGTCTCACGAAACCAGGTTATACTGATCGTGAATCAAATCAGTGAGATCGGAAATGCCCCCTGAATTCGCGTCAGCGACACTTTGACTTATTCTGCTCTTGGAACTATACTTGTGAATGGGGGATTGAACGTGGATATGGAGAGGACGAGCAAAATTGGAAGGCCACCGCTGACTGCGCCGACGCCGCAGGCCCGAGTGCTGACCTGGCTGCCGGCCTTGGCGCTGGCCGCTTCGTTGAGCTACACCCTGGGCGAACTGGCGGCCGACGTGTGGGCCGGGGATGGGCTCGCCTTTGACCGGTCGGTGATGGAAGCTGCGCATACCATGGCGTCGCCCTGGCTGACGGCAGTCATGCGGCTGGTCACGGCCAGCGCCTCCGGCCTGGTGACAAGCGGGCTGGCGCTGGGGCTGGGCCTCCGCTGGTGGCGGCAGGTCGGGCGACGGGCGGAGGCCATCACTCTGCTGGTTACTCTGGCGGGCAGCGAGGGCTTGGGACAAGGGCTCAAGCTCCTCTTTGCCCGGCCCCGCCCTCAGTTGTTCCCCTGGCTGACCGCGGCCAGGGGCTGGAGCTTCCCCAGCGGCCACACCCTGACGGCCACGGTTCTGGGCGGCCTGCTGGCCTGGCTGATGGGGTGGCGACTGAGCGGCTGGCGGCAGGTCGCCCTGTGGGTCGGCGCCGGGCTGTGGGTTGTCCTGGTCGGCTTGAGCCGGGTCTACCTGGGCGTCCACTATCCCAGCGACGTGCTGGCCTCCCTGGCCGTGGGTGGCCTCTGCCTGCTGGTGGCTCTGTATGTGCATCGGGCTACCGTTCCCCAACCAGTGACGTGAAGCTGGCTGACTGACAAATTTAACATTTCAACCGACACACAATAATTGGGACACAGATCTTCACAGATTCACACAGATTTGTAGTAAAAAAGAGAAGAATCTGTGTTTATCTGTGTGAATCCGTGTCCTATGTTAAAAATGTCAGCCAATCAGGACGTGAAGAGGTATTGGCAATGCGCATCCTGGTGGTGGAAGATGAACGGCGGATCACTGCCTTTATCAAGCGCGGTTTGGAAGAAGAGCACTACGCGGTGGACGTGGCCTACGACGGCGAGGAAGCCCTGGATTGGGCGGCCGTGGCGAACTATGACCTGATCGTGCTGGACGTGCTGCTGCCCAAGAAGGACGGCATTGAGGTGTGCCGCGAGCTACGAGCCCAGGGCAACAAAGTGCCCATCCTGATGCTCACCGCCCGGGACGCCATTGAGGACCGGGTGCAGGGGCTGGACAGTGGCGCCGACGACTATCTGGTCAAGCCCTTTGCCTTTCAGGAATTGCTGGCCCGGATCCGTGCCCTGCTGCGGCGCAGCGGCGAGATCAAAACCGCCCGCTTGCAGGTAGGCGACCTGGTGCTGGATACCCTCACGCACCGGGCCACCCGGGGCGGACAGGTCATCGAACTGACGGCCCGCGAGTATGCCCTGTTGGAGCTCCTGATGCGCCACCCGGGCCAGGTGCTCAGCCGCACTCAGATTTCCGAACACGTGTGGAATTACGACTTTTTCACCACCTCCAACGTGGTGGACGTGTACATCCGCTACCTGCGCCGCAAGATAGATAAAGGCTTTGAAGTTAAACTGCTCCAGACGGTGCGCGGCGTGGGCTACAAGATCGAGGCTTGAGAGAAAATGGCTCTGCGCAACTGGTTCCGTCCCATCCGCGTGCGTCTGACGCTGTGGTACGTGCTGCTCCTGGCCGTCGTACTGACGACGTTCAGCGGGGCGCTCTACCTGGCCCTGCGTATCACCCTGTATGACGACCTGGATAACATCCTTCGCAGCAGCGCAGAGTTGGTCACCAACACCCTGGAAGTGGACGACCAGGGGCATCTGACCGCCGAGCCGGAACAACCCCTCCTGTGGAACAATCCGAAGCAAGGAGAGCACTTCTGGCGCATCCTGAATCTGTTTGGGCAGGTGGTAGAGCAGGCCGGAGTGTATGACATGGGCAACGTGCCGATTGACCCGGCCGTCCTGGCAACAGCCCTGAGCGGACAAGAGGTCTTCCAAACCGTCCGCGTGGGGGACAATCCGATCCGCGTATACACCGAGCCGGTGGTCCATGGAGACCAGGTCGTTGGATTCATACAATTGGGCCTCTCGCTGGACGACGTACACCAGACTCTGGCCGCTTTCCGTTGGACCTTGGCGCTGGCCTTGCCGGTGACCCTGGCCCTGGCCAGCGTCGGCGGGCTCTTTCTGGCCAGCCGCGCCCTGCGCCCCGTGGATCAAATCACTCGCGCCGCCCAATCTATCAGCGCCCACGACCTGAGCCAACGGCTGAACCTGAACCTGCCCGACGACGAACTGGGCCGCCTGGCCCACACCTTCGACGCCATGATCGCCCGCCTGGACGAGGCCTTCCGCCGCCAGCGCCGCTTCACCGCCGATGCTTCCCACGAATTGCGTACTCCGCTGACCATCATCAAGGGCAACCTGAGCCTGGCCCTGGCCCGCCTCCGCGACGCCGACTATTATCGCCAGGTATTGGGAGAGGTGGATGAGGAAGTGGACCAGATGAGCCGCCTGGTAGACCGGCTGCTGGCCCTGGCCAGGGCCGACGCCGAGGGGTTAACCCTGCACCGGGAGACAGTGGACCTGAGCGCCCTGCTGACTGATCTGGTTGAGCAGACTCGCCCTCTGGCCGAAGCCAAAGGACTGGCCCTGACGGTGCAGATCGCTCCCGACCTGACAGTCAACATTGACCCAGACGCCGTGACCCAGGTGGTGCTCAACTTGCTGGACAACGCCATCAAGTACACCTACACCTCCTCGGGTCGGGTGCGATTGAGTGCCCACCGCGCCAGGCCCGACAACAGCGAGATCCTGATCGCCATCTCCGACAGCGGGCCAGGCATCCCCGCCAAGCACTTGCCCCACATCTTTGACCGCTTCTACCGCGTAGACCGGGCCCGCAGCCGGGAACTGGGGGGCGCCGGGCTGGGTCTGTCCATCGCCCGCGAGCTGGCCCGTGCCCACGGCGGCGACATCACCGTCCACAGCGTCCCCGGCGAGGGAAGTACCTTCACCGTGCGACTGCCTTCACCGAACGACTGATAGTCCCCTGCCCGGAAGCGGGGACGACGCTTCTCGCACGTGGAATGGCCGGATCTCCACCCGCTGCAGGTTCCATTTTCGTATCAGAGAAATTGGAAATGATCTCCTCAGTTAACGAGATTGTGCTCCCTATGCTTCTCCGCGATGGTGGCCGCCAGGTTGTCCAAGGCCCTGAAATCAGCCTCCCTGG
>CAYNWI010000244.1:0-4567 GCA_964400825.1 uncultured Anaerolineae bacterium
CGGGAAAGGCTCAGCTTGCTCCTGGACGAGGGCAGCTTTCAGGAGATCGACACGTTCGTCACCCATCGCTGCACCGACTTCGGGATGGGGAAGACGCGGCCGCTGGGAGACAGCGTGGTCACGGGCTGGGGGACTATTGACGGGCGGCTGGTCTACGTCTTCGCCCAGGATTTCACGGTGTTCGGCGGCTCGGTGAGCAAGGTGCACGGCGAGAAGATCTGCAAGGTGATGGACCTGGCCATGCAAAACGGCGCGCCCCTCATCGGCGTCAACGACTCCGGTGGGGCGCGCATCCAGGAGGGGGTGGATTCCCTGTGGGCCTACGGCGAGATTTTCACCCGCAACACCCTGGCGTCGGGCGTGATCCCGCAGATTTCGGTCATCATGGGGCCGTGTGCCGGTGGCGCGGTCTATTCTCCGGCCATTACGGATTTCATCTTCATGGTGCAGGAGACCAGCCACATGTTCATCACCGGGCCGCAAGTCATCCGGGCGGTGACCGGCGAGGAGGTGACCCAGGAAGCCCTGGGCGGGGCCACCGCTCACAGCGTCCAGAGCGGGGTGGCTCACTTCATGGCTGCCGACGAGCCGCAAACGCTGGCCCTGGTGCGGCGGCTGCTCTCTTTCCTGCCGCCGAACAACATGGAGGATCCGCCCCGACTGCAGCCCACCGACGCCCCCCTAGCCCCCCAAAGTTGGGGGGAACGGGGGGTGGACGAGAAACTGGACACCCTCGTGCCCGACGATCCCAGCAAGCCCTACGACATGAAGGACATCATCTTGCGCGTGGTGGACAACGGCGACTTCATGGAAGTACACCAGCACTACGCCACCAACCTCATCGTCGGCTTCGCTCGCATGGACGGGTGGCCCGTGGGCATCGTCGCCCAGCAGCCCAAGATGCTGGCCGGCGTGATTGACATCAACGCCGCTGACAAGGGAGCGCGCTTCATCCGCTTCTGCGATTGCTTCAACGTCCCGCTGGTCACTTTTTGTGACACCCCCGGCTTCATGCCGGGCGTAGCCCAGGAGCACGGGGGCATCATCCGCCACGGGGCCAAGATGCTCTACGCCTACGCCGAGGCCACCGTGCCCAAGGTGGCCGTCATCACCCGCAAGGCCTACGGCGGAGCCTACATCGTGATGAGCTCCAAGCATCTGCGCGGGGACATCAACTACGCCTGGCCCGGCGCCGAGATCGCGGTGATGGGGCCTGATGGTGCGGTGAACATCATTGCCCGCCAAGAGATCGAAGCGGCCGATGATCCAGAGGCCAGGCGGGCGGAGCTGCTGGACGATTACAGGGACAAGTTCGCCAATCCCTACGTGGCTGCTTCCAAGGGCTACATTGACGATGTCATCGAGCCCCGCGAGACCCGCCCCTGTGTCATCAAGGCCCTGGAGATGCTGCAGAACAAGCGGGATACGATTCCGCCGAAGAAGCACGGGAACATACCGTTGTAGAACTGGAAGTTGAATATTGGAGATTAGATATTGGAATACCCAATATCTAATCTCTATCGAGGGGAGAAAGCAGATGACCGCGATAATGCAAGGCGTATACATCACAATTTTGGGGATGGCAATCCTGTTTGCAGCTTTGCTGATCCTCATGCTGGCAGCGATGGCGCTAGAAAAGCTGTTCAGGCCCAGGGAGCTCGCAGAGGTTCCAGTTCGACCAGAGGCATCACCATCGAAAAGCGAAAAGGAATTGGTGGCTGCCATCGCGGTCGCTATCGCTCAAAACTCAAAGCCCAAATCTCCAATATCCAATATCCAATATCCAACTACAGAGCGGGGGGCGAGTGCCTGGAAGATTTGGGGGAGATACAAGCAATTGACGAGCTCAAGAGAGGTGAGGGGGCATCAAAGGTGAAGAAATTCAAGCTAAGCGTCAACGGCAACTGGCATGAGATAGAGATAAAAGACCTGGACGCGTCGCCTATACCGGTGCTGGTTGACGGAGAGCTCTATCAAGTGGAATTAGGCGCTGAGGTCCCAGATACCAAAGCAGTAGAAGAAGTGAGAGAAGAGCCTGCGACCTTGGCTCCGGAGCCCGCACCGGAGACGAGTAAGCCAGCCGTTTCGGCAGGGGGAGTGATAGCTCCCATGCCCGGCAAGATTCTGGCTGTTAACGTGGGCGTGGGCGACCGGGTCCAACGCAAAGAGGTACTCTGCACCCTTGAGGCCATGAAGATGGAGAACGAGATCATGGCCCCTGCCGGGGGCGTCGTTAAAGAGGTTAGGGTAGCCGAGGGGCAGGACGTTCTCTACGGCGACGTTTTGTTGGTCATAGGATGAGGTAAGCTACATGGACTGGACGGAGTTGCTTCGGCTTCCAAGTGGTTTCATAAATCTAACCCTGGGCAACGTGGTCATGATGATCGTGGGGGGCCTCCTCATCTATCTGGCCATCGCCAAAGAGTACGAGCCGACCCTGCTGCTGCCCATCGGCCTGGGGGCGATCCTGGCCAACATTCCGACCACCGGCATGCTCGAAGAAGGCGGGCTGTTCGCAGTGCTTTATAAACTGGGCATCGCCAACGAGCTCTTCCCCCTGCTGATCTTCATCGGCATCGGAGCCATGACCGATTTCGGGCCGCTCCTCGAAAACCCCATCACCGTTCTCCTGGGAGCAGCGGCGCAGTTCGGTATCTTCGGCACTCTGTTGGCAGCTACGCTTATGGGCTTCGACATCAAAGAGGCGGCCTCCATCGGCATCATCGGTTCGGCCGATGGGCCTACCTCTATCTATGTATCATCAAGGCTCGCCCCGCAGCTTTTAGGCCCCATTGCGGTGGCTGCCTATTCCTACATGTCGTTGGTGCCCATCATCCAGCCGCCCATCATGAAGCTTCTCACCACCAGGGAGGAGAGGCTCATCAAGATGCCCTATACCTCTCGGCCCGTCTCCAGGCTCACCCGCATCCTCTTCCCCATCGTCACCACCCTCATCTGCGGGTTGCTGGTGCCCATGTCTACGCCCCTCATCGGGATGCTGATGTTTGGCAACTTGATGCGGGAGAGTGGGGTCGTGGACAGGCTGTCCAAGGGAGCCCAGAACGAATTGGTAAACATCGTCACCATCTTGCTGGGGATCACCATCGGCTCGACGATGACGGCCGGGAGCTTCCTCAATGTGAGAACGATCATGATCGTGGTCATGGGGCTATTGGCCTTCAGCCTGGACACCGCCGCCGGCTTGCTATTGGGCAAGATTATGTGCGTCCTATCCGGCAGGAGAATCAACCCCTTGATCGGTGCCTCTGGGATTTCCGCTTTCCCCATGTCGGCCCGGGTGGTGCAAAAGGTGGGACACGATGAGGATTTCTCCAACTTTCTCTTGATGCATGCTATGGGATCGAACACCGCCGGGCAGATCGCTTCCGTGATGGCCGGTGGGCTGGTGCTGGCTTTGCTAGGAGGATGAAATGAGACTGCAAATCGGCGTTATTTTCACCCCAGGGCCAGTTGGCTGGGTGGCGCGCAAGTTGGGGCTGCGTTTTAGCCATGCCTTCATCAGGTACGAGAAGCCGGACGGCTGGTGGCTGATGGATTCTGGGCTATGGCGCATCAAAGATCGTCCGAGCAGCGGCCTGGAAAGGACCACCGACTACGTGATCCTGGAAACCAAGGAGCCGCTCGATGCGAACACCACCCAGAGCATCATTGATTACGCGCGGGGCAATGTCGGCAAGCTCTATAACATCCGGGGGGTCATCCGCCTGTTTGGGAGGCTTCTGCGCGAACGCTTTGGGTTACAGGCCCTGGCTTATCCGTCTTACATCTGCACTGATTTCGTGGTGGATTGCTTCCACTACGTGGGCATAGACATCGTGCCGCCCGGCCAGCTTTTGGTGCTTCCCGACGAAATCGCCGCCAGCGACAAGCTGGTGGAGGTGCCGGCTTGAGTCGCCCGTTTAATGAACAATCTCTTTTTTCGTAAGCACGTAGACCTCGCTTTACTGCTGGTTATCCTCCTCGTCGCGCTTTTCCTGCGGGTCTACGAGCTAGACGACATTCCCCCCGGCCTGCACTACGACGAGGCCGCCAACGCCATCCTGGCCGCCGACGTCGCCAGAGGCGGGGCTCGCCCCCTGTTCATCGAAGCCTACACCGGCAAGGAAGTGCTCTTTTTCTACCTGGCTGGCGTCTCCATGCGCCTCCTCGGTGCTTCCGTCTTCTCCCTGCGCTTGACTTCAGCTCTGATCGGCGTACTCACGGTGCTGATCACCTACCAACTGGCCAGGGAGATGTTCGCGGATCAAGGAGCCAGAGCCTCACGCTGGTTGGCCCTCTTCAGCGCCGCACTGCTGGCTACTTCGTACTGGCACGTCACCCTGAGCCGATATGGCTTCCGGGCCATCAGCCAACCCCTCCTGCAAGCCTTGACCCTGTGGTGCCTGTGGCGAGGGTTGCGGCGAGGGAGCGCCGGTGGGCTGGCCTTGAGCGGGCTGTTCTTTGGGGCGACAGCTTACACCTACCTGGCCAGCAGGGTTTTCCCTGTGATTTTGCTGCTGGTCTTCTTGGGGCTGCTCATCTTCGATAAGCGCAACCCTTCGACAAG
>CAYNWI010000245.1:0-2557 GCA_964400825.1 uncultured Anaerolineae bacterium
ATCGCCCACGGACGAGAGGTCTGCCAGGCACGGCGACCTCGCTGCGAGATCTGTGTCCTCCGAGAGCACTGTGACTACTATCAGACCATCCGCGTCAGTTGATCGCCACCTGCGAGCCCTGGGGGGTTTTGAACACGTCAATGCGCACGGGGAAGGCGTCCTTCAGCTCCTCGATGTGGGTGATGACCAGGATCTTCTCGAAATCCTCGCGGATGGAGTTGATGGCCTCCACCAGACGTTCCCGTCCCTGGGCGTCCTGGGTGCCGAAGCCCTCGTCAATGACCAGGGTCTGCAACCTGGCCCCGGCGCGGCGGGCCAGCAGCTTAGAAAGGGCGATGCGGATGGCAAAGTTGACGCGGAAGCTCTCTCCTCCACTGTAGAGCTCGTAGCTGCGGATGCCCAGCTCGTCGGAGATGTTGATGGCCAGCGTCTCCACGGTGTCCCCTTTGAGGGTCTCGCGCTGGGTCTCGAAGCGCACGTGCATGCGCCCGTCAGTCATGCGGGCCAAAAGCTTGTTGGCCTCGTCCTCGATCTCCGGGATGGCACTTTCGATGATCATGGCCTGCAGGCCCTTCTTGCCGAAGGCCAGCCTCAGCTCGTCGTAGATGGCCTTCTCCTCGGCCACCTGGCGCCTTTGCTTGAGCTTCTTCTCGCACTCTTTGGTCAGGTAATCACAGTAGTCCAGCTTTTGCCTGGCCGCCCCCAAGACCTGGCGGGCCCGGGCCTCCTTACCTCGCAGCTCATCTACTTCCTTGCTCTTTCCCTCCAGCCGAGCAGCTAGCTCAGGCAACTGGGCCACCTCCTGGGCCAACGCCTCTTTTCTACCCAGGTCGGCGGCCAGGTTCTCTTGCCAGCGGGCCTTGCTCTTGCGCAACCGCTCCAAGTTAGCCTGCTCTTCACCCACCCGTTCCAGGGCTGCTTTGAGCTTGGCTTTGTCTCCCTCAAAGCGGCTGAGGAGTTCCAGGTCTCGACGGACCTCCTGGTGAGCCTCAGGATCGTAGCCTAGCCCCTCGATTCGCCCCAAGAGCTCCACTAATTCGACCTGCTCCGCCTCGGTGTATTTCCCGCTGGTCAGGCGCTCGTCCAAATCCGCCAGCTTTTCCCGCTGTTTGACCAACTCCTCGGTGGCCTCTTTTGCCTTGACCAGGCTATTCTCCAGCGTCGCCTCCCGCTTTTGCAGCGCCCCCTTGGTCAAAAGCTCCAGCCCGATGGCCTCGATCTCCTTCTCCAAAGCCAGACTCCGGGTGATCAGCTCTTCGATCTTCGCTTGGTTGGCTTGGTAGAGGGCATTACTCTCTGCCATCTCGGAGGAGAATTGCTCCACCAGGCGGATCCTGTCCTCCTCTGAAAGCTCTTGGCCGCACAGAGGGCAATGGGCCTCGGCCGCTTGTAGAAGCCCGCTTTTCTCCTGGAGGGAATCTGTCTCGCCCTTCAGTTGTTCGTTTTGCGTCTTGAGGCTGGCTCTCTCGTTGGACAGCTCTCCTATCTCCTGCTGTTTGGCCTCTCGTTCGCCCTCTCTCTGGACTAAGTGCTCCAGTTCAGCCCGTACCTTGACCAGCTCCGCCTCCAGTGACTCAAGCTCTTTAGCCAGGGAGGAGAGCTCTCTCACTTTCTCCGAGCAGAGGCGCTGCTCCAGCGTCAGGGCATGTTTGGCTTCGGCGATGGCGGTCTCTAATTGACCCTTGCGCTCGTTTAGCTTCACCAACTGCGATAGCTTCTCGTTGAGCGCCTCGTGGAGGTGACGAGCAGCAGTCAGGGCGGCGAAACCTCGCTCGATGGGCTCCTGGTCACGTATGACCGCTTCATACTCGGCCAGACGCTCCTGGCAGGCCGCCATCTGCTGCTCGATTTCGGCCAGCTCTCGTTCCCCCTGGGCCAGCCGCGCCGAGAGTTCCTCGATCTGGACCCGTTTGAGATCCAGCTCCTTCCACTCCTCTCGCAGATTGCGTAGCTCTTCCTCGGCCCTTCGCAGGGTGTAATTCAGGTTCTCCACGTCAGCCTGAGCCTGTTTTAACTCCTCTTCGTACTCCGGCTTTCGATCCAGTTCTCGCTGCATCTCTCGGATCTGAGCTGCGATCTGTTCGGCTTCGATTTCCCTGGCCCTGGCCCGCTCCTTGGCTCGCTCTTCGTACTGATCGTAGAGGGAGAGGCCCAGGATGTCGCCGAGGATGCGCTTGCGCTCGCCAGGGGGCTTGATGGTGAACTCGTCGGCGCGCCCTTGCAGGAGGAAGGCCGAGTTGATGAAGGTCTCGTAGTCCATGCGCAGGATCCGGTTGATGCGGGCCTGGGTCTGGCGTATGGTGGGCTCGGTGAGGGGGCGGAAGAGGTCGTCGTCGCGAACCTGTAGCTCCAGAGAGCTTTGCCCTCGCCCGTGACTGTCCCGCTTGCGGATGATCCGGTAGCGGTTCTCGCCCAGGGCGAACTCGAACTCCACCTCCATCTCCGTCTGGCCCAGGTGGATCAGCTCGTCGTCGCGTTTGGCGCGAGCCTTACCCCACAGCGCCCAGGTCATCGCATCCAGCAGCGCCGACTTGCCGTGGCCGTTGTCCCCGGCCAG
>CAYNWI010000245.1:2657-4503 GCA_964400825.1 uncultured Anaerolineae bacterium
TTTGAGCATTTGGACTGAAGGCTGATTTAGGGTATAATCATTGAGAGCTATCTTGATACTAATGGAGGAAAACATGGATCACGTTCTCGGTTTGAAATGCGTCCTCTGCGGCGCGGAGTACGGCGTCGGTGAGGTGCTCTACGTCTGCCCCAAGCACGGCGACGAGGGTATCCTCGACGTCGTGTATGACTACGAGTTCATCGGTCGGCGGCTGACCAGGGACCATCTGGCCAAGGACCAGCAGACCAGGTCCATCTGGCGCTACGCCGACCTCTTGCCCATCGCCGACCCCAGCCTCGCCCCGCCACTGCAGGTGGGCTGGACGCCGCTGTATCGGGCCGAGAGGCTAGGGAAACGGCTGGGCCTCAAGCATCTCTGGGTCAAAGACGACGGTCGGGAGCCTACGGCCTCTTTCAAAGACCGGGCCAGCGCGGTGGGGGTGGTCAAAGCTCTGGAGTTGGGGCGTGACATAATCACCTGTGCCTCCACGGGCAACGCCGCGTCGTCCCTGGCCGGCCTGGCAGCCAGCGTGGGGCTGACCACCTACATCTTCGTCCCCCAGACAGCTCCCCAGGCCAAGGTGGCCCAACTGCTCATCTTCGGGGCCAACGTCATCATGGTGAAAGGCACCTACGATCAGGCCTTCGACCTCTGCCTGGAGGCCTCCAAGGAATACGGCTGGTACAGCCGCAACACGGCCTACAATCCCTACCTCTCCGAAGGGAAGAAGACGGCCGCTCTGGAAATCTGCGAGCAGTTGGAGTGGGATGCCCCAGATCGGATCTTCGTCTCGGTGGGCGACGGCTGCATCATCGGCGGACTCTGGAAAGGGCTCAAGGACTTGCGCGCCCTGGGCTTCATTGACGAGATGCCGAAATTGATGGGCGTGCAGGCGGAGGGGGCAGCACCTTTGGTCAGGGCCTGGCGAGAGGGAACGGAGGAGATCAAGCCAGTTGTCCTCAATACCCTGGCCGACAGCATTTCCGTGGGCATGCCCCGCGACCGCATCAAGGCCCTGCGGGCGGTGCGGCAGACCGGTGGGGAGTTCGTGGCGGTGAGCGACGAGGAGATTCTGGATGCCATGCGCGTCCTGGCGCGGCGGGCCGCCGTCTTCGCCGAACCCGCTGGGGCGACGGGCTACGCCGGCCTGGCGAAACTGGTGCGCGAAGGTCGGATTGATCCTGAGGAACGCATCGTGGTGCTGGTCACTGGCAACGGCCTCAAAGACGTCGCCAGCGCCATCAAGGCCACTGGCCAGCCTCACCTCATCGAGCCGACGATGGAGGCTCTGAGGCAGTTGATGGCGCAATATCCAATATCCAATACCCAATAACCAGTTTGTGTGTCACTCGACATGGATACTGCCCAGGATGACCCTATCGCTCGTCAGATTCAACTCCTGGTCGAAGATGGACACGCGCCTGGTGGTGGCGATGCCGTACATCCCCACCTCGATCCAGTACTCCCCCGGCGGCGTCTGAGAGTCGAGGACGACGGTGTAGCGGTCATCTATGACCTGCCCTTCCAGCCACTTGGGAATCCACAAGAAAGTAGGATAGCTGCCGCCCAGCGGGGTGAAGTCCTTTTGCCCCCAGATGCGATTCGATGCATCTATGACGTGGACGAAGACGGTGTAGCATTCGTCTATGGGCTGCAGCGCCCGCCAGTAGAGGGTGACATAAAGAGCCTGACCTGGACGCACGACTGTTGGCTCAGTCCTGGCCTTCTCCAGCAGAATCTTGCTGTCGAAGTTGGCCAGGGCTTTTTTTGTGATGTCTGGGAGCGGCTGGATCTGGCCTGCCTCGACGCGCACCGTCGCCAGCTCGATGGTGGTGCCTCCGCTGGA
>CAYNWI010000246.1:0-1292 GCA_964400825.1 uncultured Anaerolineae bacterium
TGGCCGGTCGCTGCTCAACTGGGGACGCACCTGCCGGGGATCGGAGATGACCTGTGGACTCACCAATGGACTTTCTGGTGGGTGAAACAGTCTGTTTTGGAGGGGCATGACCCTTTTTACACCCGTCTTCTATTCCACCCTTATGGTGTGTCGCTGGCCTTTCATAACATTGCCTGGCTCAACATCGCTGTCTGGCTGCCTTTGCAGGCGGCCATAGGAGGATTTGCTGCCTATAGTCTGGTGTTCATTGCCTTCCTCGCTCTGAACGGCTTCGTGATGTACTTGCTGGCCCACGAATTGACGGGCTCGCCACCGGCAGCCTTCATCGGCGGGTTAGTCTACGGCTTCTGGCCCTATACTTTGTCCCATTGCGACCACCCCAACCTGATCGTCGTCTGCTGGGTGCCCCTGGTGCTCCTTTACCTGCATCGTACTCTGGAGAAAGGACGGAGGCGCGACGCGTTGCTGGCGGCTCTTTTCCTGACCTTGACGGGATTGACTCGCTGGCATCTGTTGATTATGGGAGGGGTGGTCGTCGGCTTGTATGTGCTCTATGTCTTGTGGAGCAAAAAATCCTGTCGGACCCGGCGCACTTTGGGGTTGCTGATGCTGGTGGGGCTTGTCACAGGAGCACTGCTGGCTCCCCTGGCGGCACCTATAGTTAAGGCCCAGTTAACCCGCACCTATCCGGGCGATATTTTCATTGACGAGCAGACCTGGGGGCAGACCGATGTGCTGTCCTATGTGCTGCCCAGCCGTTACCATCCCCTGTGGGGCGATGCAGCCTTTCGGCTTTACGACAACCTCATCGTCAACAAGGTCTTCGTCGCTTTTCTTGGGTACACAACCATTGCTCTGGCGGTCATTGGCGCTGCCAAGAACTGGCGGCGGGCTCGTTTTTGGGTGTTGGCGGCGGCGGTGTACGTCGCCCTGGCCCTCGGCCCCCAACTGCGGATCAATGGCCAGCTCTACCCCCAGGTGCCAATGCCCTACCGGTTGGTAGGTGATCTGTTCTTCGTTCGCATCCTGCGCAAACCGGATCGCTTCAACGTATTCCTGGGGCTCCCGGTGGCGATGTTGGTATCACTGGGCATGGCGGCTTTGCTGCGCCGATACCTTCCCCCCGGAGGCTGGGGGGGACTGAAGGGGGGCGGACGCAAGTCGGCCCTAGCGGTAGTCCTGGTAGGCCTAGCGGCAGTGTTGATTCTGGGCGAATATTGCCCCGTCCCCTACCCCACTTTGCCTGCCGTTACCCCTGCCTGGTACAGCCAACTGGCCCAGGAACCCGGCCA
>CAYNWI010000246.1:1392-4490 GCA_964400825.1 uncultured Anaerolineae bacterium
CTTTGCCTGCCGTTACCCCTGCCTGGTACAGCCAACTGGCCCAGGAACCCGGCCAGTTCGCCATCCTGGATTTGCCAATGGAACTCCAGCATTTTGATAAACGATACACGTTTTACCAGATCACTCACGGCAAACCGCTGGTCGAGGGCCGTGTTTCCCGTCTCCCCCGGGAGGCTTTTACTTTCATAGACAGCATTCCTGTGCTGCAGGGGCTACGTCAGGTCAACGCTATGGATCCAGATCTGATGGACGTGTCCCATCAATTGCACCTCCTGGCCGAAGCCGATATTCGCTACATCGTCTTCCACAGGAAATTCATCGCCCCGGAGCAACTGGCCGCCTGCCAGGACTGGCTGACCTTTGAGCCGTGTCACGAGGATACAGATTTGATCGTCTACCGCACCGATCCGCGTCTGGGGCGCGATTTCGTCCTGGATTATGAGCTGACCGATGCCATCGGTCTCATCCAGGCCACCGTCACGCCGACCCGTACCACCCAGGCCGGTCTGATCCAGGTGGACGCCCGTTGGGGAAGCGCGGCCGCTCCTGACCGGGACTATGATGCATGTCTGAACTTGATCAGCGTGGCCGGCGAGGTAGCCCAATCGCACTGCGAACCGCTCTCCCCGACCTGGCCCACATCCCGATGGGACGCAGATGAGGTGGTGCGCAGTGCCTATGCCCTCCAGGTGAACCCTTTCCTAGAGGCAGGGACGTATACCTTGACCCTGACTTTGGCTGATGGTTACGGCAGAGCGGTGGGGAATCCGGCGCCCCTGGGATCGCTACGGGTAGAGGCATTGCCCCGCGTTTTCATCGAGCCACAACCGACGCATCCGCTGCACGTGGTCTGGGGAGATGCGATTCTTCTACGCGGATATGACCTGCAATTATCCGTCGAGTCGCTGGAGTTGACCCTTTACTGGCAGGCCCAGCGGAGAATGGATGCTTCGTATAAGGTCTTTGTGCACCTCGTTGACGCGGCAACGGGAGATATCGTCGGCCAGGATGACGCCGTGCCCCGCCGCTGGGCTTATCCTACCGCCTGGTGGGAGCGCGGTGAGGTGGTCGAGGACACGATCCCTCTGTCGCTAAATGGAGTGCCCCCAGGCCGATACCATCTGGTGCTTGGCCTGTATGACCAGGGTACGAGGGAGCGACTGCCAGCCTACTCCGCCGACGGTGAACGGTATCCTGACGATGTTGTTCCCCTGACCACAGTGCAGCATTGAAAGAGGTAAGTTGATGAGTAACGAGGCAATGTGTACTCTCACTCTGGAGGAGCTCAGCTCCTTGCTGCGGGACAGGCAGGTCTCGCCCGTGGAAGTGACCCAGGCATATCTGGAGCGCATTGATGCCCTGGATGAGGCTCTCAACGCCTACATCACCGTGATGCGGGAGCAAGCGCTGGCCGATGCCCGTCGTTGCGAAGAAGAGATTCTACGGGGCGGCTATCGGGGGGCGTTGCACGGTGTCCCCGTGGCTCTCAAGGACTTGTACGACACGGCTGGCGTGCGGACCACAGCGGCCTCCAAGATCTACGCCGGTCGTGTGCCCGATGAGGACGCCACCAGCGTGGCCCGGCTGCGCGCCGCCGGTGCGGTGATCATCGGCAAGACCAACCTGCACGAATTCGCCTACGGCGTGACCACGGACAGCTCCTACTTTGGGCCGACGCGCAATCCCTGGGACCTGGAACGGGTGCCCGGCGGATCCAGCGGTGGCTCCGGAGCGGCTGTCGCTGCTGGACTCTGCGTGGCGGCCACCGGCTCCGACACGGGCGGCTCCATCCGCATCCCGGCCGCTCTGTGCGGCGTCGTCGGGCTCAAGCCCACCTACGGCCGCATTAGTTGCCAGGGTCTGCTCCCCCTCTCCTGGACTCTGGACCACGCCGGCCCGATGGCCCGCACTGTGTACGGCGCTGCTGCCATGTTGACGGCTATGGCCGGCTACGATCCCCGCGATCCCGCTGCGGCTAATGTGGCCGTACCCGATTACACGGCCAGCCTGCGTGACGGCGTGGCCGGTCTGCGCATCGGTGTGGATCCCCAATGGTCGCTCTCCGGGATTCACCAGAAGGTGCGGGCTGCTTTCCAGGAAGCCCTGGCGGTGCTCGAGGGCCTGGGGGCTGAGATCGTGGAGGTGTCCATCCCACGGGTCGAGGAGGGTATGGAGGCCGCCCTGACCATCCTTAGCGCCGAAGCGACTGGCGTCCACGAGGAATTCCTGCGCACCTGCCCCACCGATTACCAGCCCGACGTTCGCGCCCGGCTGGAAAAGGGCTTTGCCATCGGTGGCATAGACTACGGGCGCGCCCGGCGCGCCGGCGAGTTGCTGCGCCGCGACCTCACCACCCTATTCGAGAAAGTGTCCCTCCTGGCCACGCCCATGTGTGGCATAACCGCGCCCAGAATCGGGCAACGGGAGGTGACCATCGGCGGGGAGGCGGTTCCCGTGATGGCGCCCCTCACGCGCTACACCCGTGTCTTCAATCTGACGGGGCTGCCGGCCGTTTCCGTGCCCTGTGGCTTCTCGTCTGAGGGGCTGCCCATTGGCCTGCAACTGGTGGGCTGCGCCTGGGACGAAGCCACGGTGCTGCGGGCGGCCTACGCCTACGGGGCGGCGACGGGGTGGTCGCAGCGCTGCCCGTTACTGTAGGGAGCTGATCGCTCCTGAAACATGGGATTTTCTCCGTTTGACAAGAGCCTTTGTTTGTGTTATAATATATACTAGCTCTTCAGCTAACTCACAATTTGATTTTATCAGGAGACAAGGACATGTTTACCCTGACTGTTCGTTGTCCTGATTTTTTGATTTTCTCTTTCAACTCAAAGGGGGAATTACTTTGACACCAAGGTAGGGTTTTGGGTAGCCCGGCCTTGGTGTTTTTTTATGAGACCATTCGATTTTAGTTGCTGCTTCCTTAATTTCTGCTGAAAACTCGTGGTAGAGAAGCCCTCCAAACTAAAATCAGACCGTGTCTTTTTTATTGGCCGCTACTGGCCCGCCAGGGGGTCCCAGTGTCTTTTCGTAGGCGGGGTAGCTAGGTAGCAGTATGGAGGGGGGTGATCGCAGGGGAAAAAGGCTGTTATCCGTTT
>CAYNWI010000247.1:0-4481 GCA_964400825.1 uncultured Anaerolineae bacterium
AGCAGCAACAACGCCTGAGGGCGGCTGAGGCGCAACGGATTGGCATCGGGCTGGTACTCGAGAAAGGCATCAAGCTCTGCTTCTGGCGTGAAATAGAGCAGCGACAAGGCACGGGTGTTGGGCGAATAAGTACCAGCTCGGATGAGACCCAGAGCCACGCCTAGCGGTGGATACTTGCGCTGGTCGTTGCGCACTAGCTTGCCCGTTTGCGAGGGCAATGTAGGGTCGGCCAGGTAGAGGTCTTGCAACTCCATGGCCACGATTACCTCTTCGCCTTCATGCCAGGTGGCGGCTTGCTTCTTCAAGCCATTGTAGACCCGGTCGTAGAGTCGCTGGCGGATGTAGACCACTCGGTCAGCAGTAAGGGGGACGTATGCTTTGCGCATGATTGTCTGGATGAGATCGCTGCCCAGATTGTCCAAGCTGGACGTGTTCATGGCAACCACTCTGCGCACCAGGCGCTTGAGATAGCCCAAGCGTTGCATACATCGGGTTGTGCGTGAAAGGGCACGAATCTGAGCCATGCTCAAAACCCCCCGTGGACACTGACGCGGGGGCGAATGTCCACAATGATGGCGCGTTCAGCCTCGGTGTTGGAGACCAATGCCTGGCCTACATCCAGACTACGCAGCAGATCATCAAGGGCCAACGTGCGGTTGGCGTAGCGCACTTCCTGGGGCAGGTTCGATTTCATATTGCGGCGTACATAGTCAATGTCGCCCTGCACTGTCAACTTGTGAGCGATGAGCGTATCCACCTGAGCAAGCAAGCGACTGTCCAGAGCGGTGGGTTGCTGGGTCGCTACCATAAAGGACAGGCCGTAGTTGCGACCTTCGCGTACAAAACGCACCAGCATTTCGCCTGCCGCCGTACGGCGCTCCGATGGCAGCACATTCTGGGCCTCATCCAGAGCAACCCAGGCTGGCGGCACAGCTTGGGCTAAACTGGCCTCAATGCGTGCCCGCTCTTCGCTCGACAAATCAGGTCGGATCGCCAGGTGCTTCTCCGCCTCGGATGCTTCCGTCCGCGCATCGAGCAGGCGGCGGATCAACGCGCTGAGGACCACCAGCCGTAACGGACCCGACATGCGGTTCATGACTAACACGTTCATCCGCCCTGGTGTCAGAAGATCTAGCAGCGGCGTGCCTTCATCCTGAAATAACGGATTGCGCCGAAAGGTGCCGAGTTGCTGTAGCACGGCGCGCCTCGTTTCCGCCTGATAGCTGCTTTGCAGCTCGTCGTCTAGCTTGATGCAAGTGATCAGATCGTCCAGGGAATAGACCGGTTTAGGTACCTGTCGTCTGCCTTCACCTTGCCAGCCTTCTACGGTAACTTTGAGGTAGGCGTCATTGAGCAATTGCCCCATGCGGTCCTGATAAATATCCAGGTCGAGCAGGTAGCCCCAGTCTGCGGCGGTAAGGTCGGGGGTGCGCACAGCAAACTCGTGGTGGCTGGCTGGTGTTGTCTCGCTCCGCGTGCCCTGGGGGATCCACACTTGGACATTGAGAGGTTCGGGTTGCAGGTTCCAGCCGCGCCAGACGGCCCGTTGTTCTTGGATCACCGGTCGCTCGGCTGCTTCGGTCAGGCTGATGTCGGTCCACTGGAAGATGCCCAGCGTGTCGAACAATAGCACAGCTCGATCTTGCCCAATATGAGAGATGCTGCTTTCACTTCGGCGGGTGCAGAGGCTCTCCAGCATGGATCCCATAGTGTAAGACTTGCCTGAACCTCGCTTACCAAAGATAGCGATAACATGGGGGTGAGCAGCGTCGAAGCGGACGTCGGTCAACGCGCCAGTTTCAGCCAGCCGCCCCAGGTAGAGCCAGGCAGCGGCACGGCCGTCTGGGTCGCCGACGATGACTTCCTTTTGGGTGAGTAGGCGGGGTTTTACAGTGAACTTTTTCATCACGCAAACACGTATTGAGCCACGCCGTTGACGATTCCCTCGTCTACCAGATACTTTTCCTCGTCCCAAGACTGGATGGCGCACTCGTTGATGGCATTAATGATGTAACGCGGCAGTGCTCGGGCCGGGTCTTGGGTAGTGTAGTCTGCCAGCAGTTCAAAGGCGCTGCGCTCGAAGGGATAGATACCTGGCTCTGTATCCAGGTGGTGTTCGCCGATACGGGCCTGAGCCTGCTCCTGGTCAATCAGGTTGCTGAGCAACTCGCGCACGAACGCTTTGACGTCCGACACAGCAGGCAATGGGGGAATGTCCATGTAATTGCTGGCACCAATGCGTCCCCGCACGTCGCCCCGGCGCAATACTTCCGGCCCATCGTCAAATACATCGGCCTTGAAACCGATCAGAAAGCCCACACTGGCGTTGGCTGCGTCGGCCAGCCGGCGGAGGTATTTGTGTATGGACTCGGCTGCGTCGCCAGTACGAACGTTCTGCAGTTCCTCCAGTTCGTCTAATAGAAAAATCAGCTTTTCACCTACTTGGTTGGCCAGATTGCCAATGGCCACCAGTGCATTGACCAAATCACCTGCACCGATGTCGCCCAGGTTGCGGGTGACTGAAAGGTCGCTCACCTCGGCAGCCTTGAGGGATTGCCCCGTGATCCAGCGCCAGGCAGTGAACGTACGCTCGCCAGCCCCCCGAAGTTCCTTCAGGGCCAAGGCGATATTCGGGTCATCTGTAAGCTCCTGAAGAGCGGTGTCCAGGTTGGAAACCTGGTCAAACAACCGGCGCACCCAGCCAGCTACGGTCGCCTTGCCCAAGGCTTCCATCAACTGCATGTGGAGATCTCTGGCTGTCGAGTTGCTGCGCACCTCGATGATGGCGTAAATGGTGTGCGGCACCCCTTGGCATGAACTGGGTGTGTCGGTCTTAAGGTAGTGTTCCAGATAAAACAGCGTTTGTGTCTTACCAGAGCCATAAGGACCCCACACCATGAGCTTCGGCACCCCCGGCGCGATGAAGGCCTTCCGCAACTGTTTCTGGAGGCGACTCTTGATGTCGTCTCGTCCGAAATAGAAACGGGCGTCGTCAGGGTTGACTTGCGGATCAATCGTAAAGTTGAGGCGATCCTTAAGGCAGAACCATTTCGGGAACTCCATCATTGAACTATTCTCCTTTCGACTGGACTAATGGATTGCATTGATGGCCTTGATGCATTGGCTCATCGTCCGTAGGGCGTAGCCGCCCCATTGGTACAAATCGTGCAAGATGCTTCGCCCGTGCCCACGGGGAAAGATCATCATACCCAATTCAATGTTGTAGCGCAAACCTCTTTCCGTCAGGTTGCCGGATCCAAAGAGGGCAAAACTCTCTGCTTCGTTGCGACTCCAAACCAGGTACAGCTTGGCGTGAATGTCAGGATTGTAGCGAATCTCGGCTAGAGGACACTGCCTGAGTACCGCCACACCGGCCTGATGATACAGCTCGCGTGGCTCCCGAGTGATTACATAAAGCCGGGTGCGGTCTGCCAACGCTTTCTCAATAACAGCCCTCAATTCAAACGGCGTTCCGGCCAAATCCCCGATAAAAGGGCTGACAATGACCATCGTCTGGGCAACCACGCCGCCCAGCAGATAGCGTTGGAGAAACCGCTCTACTGGACGTTCGGTGATTACCTGAGCATAAGGCGGAATGACCCCTTCCACGCGACTTTCGCCACCAACCAGCCCTTCTCTGGCTCTCACTTCAAGTTCAGCTAGTTGGCGAAAACGAGGATTGAACAGAATCATCTCTCGGATCTGGCCGACGCTCATTGCCCGCTTGTCTGTTTCATAGCGAGAGTAGAAGTCAGTATGACCGCCCAGAGTCACCATGTGGGGGCGCTGATCGCTGGAGGGCACATGAATGACAACAATGCCTTGGTTGAAGCCTATCTCAAAGGCTCGTATCTCCAGACCCTCAATGCGATCACGGATGTAGCCCAGACAGGCTTGTTGCATTGCGTGAGCCACGGTTTGCGGGTCGTCAAATGGAGTCAGCTCGAGCGGCCGACCAGTCCCATCCTCTCGAACACCCAGTATCAGGTAGCCGCCTTCTGCGTTGCCCAGAGCAACAATGTCCCGTAGCATCTCGTGGCGATCTCTGTCACGACCGCCGTAAGGTCTCTCCTTATAACCCAGGTGGAGACCTTCGGGCACCCGGTTGTCAATCAGCAAGCGGATGTCGTCGAGAGAGATATCGTTGAGAGAGCGACCACTGAAAATCATCACTGTCCACACTTGTTGAAGGCTGGGGTGTCACGCCCGCTCTGGCCACTGCCTCGCTGGTGGGCGCGACCGGGCAAGGCTCTTTCTGCTTGCCCATGAACTGGGACTACAAGAGAGATTGCTGTGCAATCCCCTTTGTCTATTTGGCTGCTAGGTATATAGTATACCATGTTTCGCCTCGTTTGGCAACAAAAAAATCCACCTGCGTGGTTAACACAGGTGGCTTTCCCTCTTTCACCCCTCTGCAAATCACGCGCCGAAAACACGACTCCAGAGCCTCGGTGCTCAGTCGAGCCGTCGAGCCGCCCCGG
>CAYNWI010000248.1:0-4470 GCA_964400825.1 uncultured Anaerolineae bacterium
CGGCTGAGGAGGTCGAGTCCCTGGCGAGCCGTCACCGCGCCGACTACCTCAGAAAGATCGCGCCCGCCGGTACCCAGGGCGTGGGTGATGCCGCTGCCCAACTGGTGGATGCGGCTGCTCACCTGCTGCAGCCCCGTTCCCGATGCGGCGACCATGCCAATCGGCCCTCGGCGCACCCGGTTGGCAAAGCCCAGCCCCACTCCGTTGACGATGGCCGTGCCGCAGTCTGGCCCCATGACCAGCAGGCCCTTTTCGGCCGCCGTCTGCTTGAGGGCGGTCTCGTCATCCAGAGAGACGTTGTCGCTGTAGAGGAACACGTTCTTGCCCAGGTGCAGCGCGTGGCGGGCCACGCCGGCGGCATAGCGCCCCGGCACCGAGATCAGCACCCATTGGGCGTCGGGCATCAGTTGCGCGGCTGATTCGAGGCTCCGGGGGCGATATTCTTGCTCAATGCCCCTGCGTCGCCGGGTGAGAAGCTCATCCACCTGGTCGAGGGCGGCCTGGGCTGCGGCGTCGTCCTCGGCGCGGACCACGATGACCAGGTCGTCGGCCACGGCGGCCTGGACTTCTGGCGTCAGCAAGTCACTCTGGGCGAGGATGTCCTTGTTGGCGTCGGTACCCATCACCACGCCCGCGTCGAGGACGCCAGGCAGGGCTGCCAGAGAGCGTTGCAACTGCATGAGAACCACGGAATCATAATAAGCACCCCGACGGATTTCTGCCTTTTTTATAGTTGTCATAACTACCTCCGATAGCATTTTCTCGTGACTTTCGCTAGCTGAAAAGGAAAGCGGTTCAGTTAGTGCGTAGCGTGGGCCTTGTACCCGCCCACACGGGGCTAACCTACGCTTACCTGAACCGTGTTGGTGTTAGTATATCACGGGCTTGAAATGAAGTCAAATGCATTTGCCCGGCACGGCCTACTGCCGTTAGTGGGCCGCCATGCTTGCCATGATACTTGAGATTGTCGAAAAAGAAAGGGGACAAAGGTGCAGGGAAGAAAAATTCTCGCCGCTTCCCTACTCCTCTGTCCCCGCTCTCACTTGAGTACTGGCCCGATATTGAGGTGATTAAGCTGGCTCGAACTTAAGGCCGTAAAGCTTCTCCCCCCGAATTTCACGGACCAGCCCCCAGGTGGCTTTGACCTGCATCCCAACTTTTACATCGGGCGTCTTCAGTTGGCCCATGGCCCTCACGCCGTTCTTGAATTCCACGATGCCGAGGGTGAGGAACCTCACATCAAAGCGCCAGGGGAGGGCGAAGAGCTGCGAGTAGGTAAGCAGCTTGCCTGTCGCCGGAAGAGGCATCTCTATTTCGTCGAATTCCCTTCCTTTGCACTTCAGGCAACGATCGTGCCAGGGGTACATGACCCGGCCGCATTTCTTGCACTTATATACTGTTAATTTGTCGCTCATGCTTCTCTCCTCAAAATGGTCGCTATTACATTGTTCCCGAATCCACCGAAGTTGAGGGCAAAGCCATTCTCAGCCTTCTTGACCTGGAAGTCGCCGGCTTCCCCACGGAGTTGCCACGTGATTGCAACTACATTAGCCACGCCCGTGGCGCCTACTGGGTGTCCACGGGCCTTTAAGCCACCATCTGGATTGATAGGGATGTCTCCCCCTATCTCAGTTCGTCCTTCATCGAGGGCCTTGGCGCCTTCACCCTTCTTGAAAAAGCCCGCGTGCTCGCTCTCGGCGATCTCCAGGATGGTAAAGGCATCGTGCACCTGTACCACGTTGATGTCCTTTGGCTTCAGCTTGGCCATGGCGAATGCTTTCTGGGAGGCAATGGTGACCGCCTTTAGATCTGTGGGGTCGTCCCGATCCTGAAGAGCGTGGGTGTCCGTGGCCTGGCCGATACCGGCGATAGCGATTTCTGGCTTTTTCAGTTCTTTGGCCATCTCAGCAGGGCCGAGTAGGACAGCGGCTGCGCCATCGCTCACCGGGCACATATCGTAGAATCTGAGGGGGCTCGCTATGACGGGATTGTTCACCTTTGCGTGTGGGTGGTGAAGGATGCCCTCCAGCGTTATCCTCATGTGAATATGCGCGTAAGGATTGAGCAAGCCGTTGTTGTGATTCTTTATCGCTATCTTGGCCAGGTGCTCTTCGGTGACTCCATATTTCTCCATGTAGAGCCGTGCAAACATCCCGGCCATGGAGGGTAGAGTCACACCATAGATGTACTCCACCAGGGGGTGCGTCATGGTGGCCACGAAATCGGTGCCTTTCCAGACGATTGTATCTCTCATCTTCTCCGCCCCGACTACGAGGACCAGGTCACAATATCCTGAGGCGACGGCCAGGAACCCGTTCTTGACAGCCGAACCTCCGGATGCAGGCCCATTCTCTATGCTTTCAGCAGCGGCAGGGAATAGACAGAGCCGGTCAACGAGCGCGCTGGCGAGGCCCGTCTTATGTTCCAGTATTGGCGCACCCATGTTTCCCACGTAGACAGCGTCAATGGGCCGATCGCCGATGCCGGCGTCATCCATGGCCTTCAAGCCTGTAACTGCCAGCATGTCCATCAGGGTGTCTTCGTCACGCCGACCAAAGGGGATCATCCCCGCTCCTAATATCGCTACCTTTCTCATATCAAACTCCTCATCCTCTTTTCGCCCATGATCTTCTCGTTGATGAGCTGTTCGGTGGGCGTTATGATCTCCCTTTCCGCGATCTCCATGAGCTTCTTGGGCACTGGCCTGTCGCCGACGACCAACCGGTCCCTATGCTTGAACCAGAGCTCTTTGGTCAGGGAATTCGATGGTACGCCTCCCAATTCGTGCGGCATGTCTGGCCGCGGTTCCAGCTCGAAGTCAATCACGAAGCGCCTCATCCCGATTGGGCTTTCGGCGACTATCAAGACCTCTTTCTGTTCGAGGTATTCGATCTGGTACTCCATCTTGGCAGAGAAGAGATGGCCGCCTACTCTGAGCCCCCTTTCTATGGTCATGGTGTGAAGGCTCATCCCGATGTCCTTGGTGTACATCCTGCCGTTGACGATCCCTACCAGGATGCCCTCTATCTGCCCGATAATGCAGTAGTGGTTTGCGGCCCGGTATTTCTGCCAACTCAGGAGCTCCGCGTAGAGCCTGGCTCCAACCACGTCATAGAAATCCCGTTCTATATCGAGCGTTGGTCTTATCGCGTCAAGGATCGCGGGGACGTCTTCTCTCCCGACCTGACGTATCACCATCTGTTGCCCCGTTGCCATGGTGACAACCTTAGGGGGATAAGGCGGCATGGGCAGATCGGGTGGCCTCATTATCCCTTCAAGTTCCATATCCACAAACATTAGCAGATCCTCCACATTTTCTTTTTGAACTTTGAGCTTTGAGCTTCGAACCTGGTGCAGGGAGTCAACCCCCTCAAGACTTCAGATAAGCTGACTGAATCACCTCCGTTTGCATGAGCTCCTCGGTAGAACCTTGGGCGATCACCTCCCCTTTCTGAAGGACGTACGCGCCTTGTCCACCAACTTGCCGTGGCTGATCACGTAGGCCGGTTGGTCGTGATGCCGCAGCGCCTCCAGGACGCTGGGCTGGTTCAGCACAACCAGGTGCGCCGGAGCGCCTACTTTCAGTTCAAAATCCTGAATGCCTATCGCACGGGCGGCGTCACGGGTGATCATGTCATACAGTTTCTGCATCGCGGCTTCGGTGGTCATCCACAGCAGGTGAGACGCCAGGAAGGCCACCTCCAGCATGTTGTTCCGGCCATAGGGGTAGTATGCGTCCGAGATGTCATCCTGGCCCAGACACACCAGCGCGTTCTCCTCGATGAGCTCCTTCACGCGGGCGTGCAGCGGCCCGGTGTGCGGATCGCTCACCACGCCCATCTCTGCCGCTTTCAGCAACGCGACCACTTTCTGGAAATACGGCCTGGGGTAGAGCTCCATCGCTCGAGCGTGACACGCCAGCGACCGCCCTTGCCATCCCTCCTCGATGGTCTTGACGGCCAGCATTTCCAGTGTCCGCAGACCAGGATCGCCGGCATCGTCAACGAGCATGGAAATGGGCTTGTCGTACTCTTTGGCGATCCTGAACATCTCGTCAATGTGCTGCCGAGCGGCCTCGTCTGTGTACTCGATCCAGGGAATCCCACCTACCACGTCGGCGCCCAGGTGCATCGCCTGCCGAACCAGGTCGGCTGCGCCAGGCTCCCGCACCACTCCGTCCTGCGGGAACGCCACGACCTGAATATCCACGACGCCTTTGAACTCCTCCCGTGCCTGGATGAGCGCCTTGATCCCCTCCAGACGGGCTTTGGTGTCCACGTCGGCGAAAGCCCGGATATGCGTGTTGCCGAACAGCGCCGCCGATGCGATGGCCTGGCGCACGTTCTCGATGATCCACGATGCGTCGTACTTCGCCTTCACTCGGGCAGCCAGCTCGATGGCGGTCATCGCCTTGCCCATGTCCGCACCGTGGTAATCTTTCAGCGCTTCCTCGTCCATCATCTCCAGGGT
>CAYNWI010000249.1:0-4466 GCA_964400825.1 uncultured Anaerolineae bacterium
ATCATCGCCGCCCGTTCTCGTATCCCGGTCAGGCCGTAGCGGTCGGGGTCCACGGTAGCGGGATCAAAGCCTACGCCGTCGTCCCGGATCACCAGGTCAATCCGATCGTTGCCGAAGGCCAGGCGCACGGCCACCTGCTGGGCGGCAGCGTGACGCTCCACGTTGGTCAGGGCCTCGTCGGCAATGCGGAACAGGGACTGGGCTTCTTCGTCCGTCAGATCGAGCTCCTTGCCAGCCACGCTCAGGTCGGCCTGCACGCCGGTCCGCGCCTGGAAAGCCTGGAGGGTCCCCCGCAGCGCGCCGACCAGGCCCAGGGTCTTCAAGGGATCAGTGCGCAGGGCCTGGATGGCCTGCCGTGACTCCTCCAGCCCGTTTCGGGCCAGGGTCGTGACATCGTTCAGTGCACCCTGAGCCGCCGCAGGATCGTGGGTCAGCAGGGTGCGGAGGGCCTCCAGTTGCACGGAAAGCGCTGCCAGGGAGTGGGCCAGCGTGTCGTGTAACTCACGAGCCAGGCGGTTGCGCTCGCGGCTGACGGCCAACTGCTCGTGTCCTTTCCTCAGCGAGATTTCATCCACACCCAAAGCCCACACTCAGCGTTGAGGGGGAGCCATGACCCGTTTCTTCGCCTGTCTCTTGAAGGTTGCCAAGACCGTTTTATTTTCAAGAGTCAGTGGGAAATCGTGAGGTGGCAAACCCAGACCTCCGAGATTTTGTGGATGTTTTTCGTTCCTGCGAGGTGGTTTCAGACAATCTTGCTACTGAAAGCCAGTCCGTCGCTCAAATCTCGGAGGTCTTTTTTTCGGCGCGATTTCAACGAACAAAGTGTCAGGTAGCTAAATGTACAGGTCTCTCCTGGCGTACGTCAGATATGCGCCCACCATGCTCACCAAAATGATCGCAAGCGACAGCCCGACAAAAGTCAGATCAATCCTTGATTCGCGCAGCAGCATACCCGCATCGAAATACTTGAAGGGAGAAAAGTATTTGAGAAACTCCAGGTTTTTATTTAGCCCTGAAATGATGGAGAGAAAATAGGTTCCCAGCAACAGGGATACCGCTACCGAACTGGCCCGTTTGTACTGTTTCATGGCACAGCCCAGGAAGATGCCGACGGCCAGGAATGTCAACTGCACGATTAAAAGCGCCAGCATACACAAGGCCAGAAAGTTATAAAATTCGCTGTCAGGCTGATATTGGGCCGCGCTGACGAGAGAAGCGCCCCAGGTGATGAGCAGCAAGCCAATGCAATTGACAAGCGCCGCCAGGGTTTTGGCGGTCACCAGGCGGCTGCGGGGCACCGGCAGGGTCAGAGAAAACTCGACGGTTTTGTCGCGCTCTTCTTTTGAAATAATGTCGCTGCCCCACATGGCCGCCGCAATGGATAGGATGAGCGCAAAGTAGGTGAACATCACCCCGAAAAAGCCGCTGATCGTGGTCAGGTTAAACGCTTGCATATTCAATGCAGACAGCAATGCTGGGGGCATATCGTTCAAGATCGCCAACATCTCCGGATTGCCATAGTACGCGGAAAACTTGGATATCCCTACCCATACGAACAAGATCACAATGACGCCCCAGATAAGCAGCGATCTCAGGTTTGCCTTCAGTTCTCTCACAAAGATGTTCATCTTTTGGCCTCCTCACACCACGGCCGGGATATCCCGCCTGGTATAGAGCACATAACTGCCCACCAGAGAAATCACAATCACCGAGATACTGATCAGCACCAGGGGCACGTCATAGGCCCCGTGTTGGATGATGTAATTGGGGTCAAAATGTTTGAAGGGTGTGATCTTTTCCAATGCACTCTCACCTAGCATGTCGCCAAAAACGCTCAGCACGTACATCCCAAATCCAAGCGCCATCGCATAGGGCGTCACGCTCCTGATCCTTTTCACCAACAGCGAAACCACCAGGCCTACGGCCAGGAAAAATAGTTGGAATACCACGATACTCAGCAGCAACAGCAGCAGGGGGTTGGTTTCATACGTCCTATCCCCTTTGAACAAATTGATAAAGCCAAAACTGCTGGTCCAGACGACGATATTGGTGATGGTCAAGCCGCTCAGCGCGGCGAGCAATTTGCTGGTCAGGATCTGGGTGCGCCCCACCGGTTTGGCCAACAGAAAATCCGCCGTCCATTCTCTCTCTTCGATAGAGACCAACGAAAATCCGTAATTCGCGGCTTGAATCGCCAGACAGATTTGGGTAAAGAGAAAAACAAAACTGTAAAACCCCAAAACGGTCGAGAGGTCCACGCCGTTCATTCCAAAGGCCATACGCAGCTCTTCCGGGAACTTGGCCATCGCCTCATTCAGAAGCGCAGCATCTTGAGCAAAAGAGGAGAACAGCGAAACAAAGACCAATATCAACGCCGCCACCGCCACCGACCAGGTGATCACGGATCTCAAGTACATTTTGAACTCGTGCTGGAAAATGTTCATACGCATGGTCATCACCTACTCGTAATAGTGCATAAAGATCTCTTCCAAAGTGGGCTCCTCAATCGTCACATCGGAGACTGCTATTTCGCCGATCTTGCGTATGACCGTATTGATGTCGCCCTTGTAGAAGAAGCGAACTGCGCCATTGTGGTGCTCCAGATTGATCACGCCGGGGAGGTCAAAATATGCGGTATCGAGATCGCTGGCCTCCACTCGGACTTTTTTGTAATTGTTCTGTTGCAGGGTGTGGATGTCTGCGATTTCGATGATCCGGCCCTCTTTGATGATGCCTACGCGGTTGCACATGCGTTGCACTTCGCCCAGGATGTGCGATGAGAAAAAGACCGTCACCCCGCGTTGATTCTCCTCGCGGATGAGTTGGAAGAATTTTCGCTGCATGAGCGGGTCGAGGCCGGCGGTAGGTTCGTCGAGGAAAAGCAGTTTGGGCTGGTGCAAAAGCCCCTGCACAATGCCCACTTTCTTTCTGTTGCCGTAAGAGAGGTCTTCGATGCGGCGATGCAGCTCCAGCTCCATCAGCTCGGCCAATTCATGCATGCGCTGCGTGCAGTCTTTGTCGTAAAAACTGGCCGAATACTTGAGCAGGTCAATGACCTTCATCCGCTCGTAGTAGAAAACTTCGGAGGGCAAATAGCCGATTTCCTGTCTGAGCTCAGGCCCATACTTGATGCAGTCCTTGCCAAAGATGGTGCCACTGCCGCTGGTGGGATAAATCAGGGACAAGAGCAATCGGATCGTGGTTGATTTGCCCGCCCCGTTCGGCCCGATGAAACCAAAAATCTCCGCCTCATCCACGTGAAATGAGACATCAATGATGCCCCGTGCTTTGCCATAATACTTTGTCAGATGGTTGACTTCGATGACACTCATGGCGACACTCCTTTTGCTTGGCTTCCTTTCGCATAAAGTTGTTTTTCAATCGTTCGACCCCGGGTAGTCCCCCTGGCAAGTGTTGTTGGTCACTGCTTCCTCAATATGACAGCGAATCGGGAGAATCAACCGAATCTATCGCAGCGAAATTCGATAAATCCCGTTGATTTGCTGTCATATCGAAAGCAGCCAAGTCAACAAGACCCAAGAGGGAGACTACTTTCTCCGGGGGATACAACGCTTCCCTGGCCTGACCGCCAGGACAGGCAGCACAGCCAGTCACCCGGCTGCACTGGTTGCCTGCTACGTGGCCCGCTGGCGGTTACCCCTGGACTGAGCCTGTCGAAGTCACGACCGGACTTCCACCGGCTAGCCGTTGACAGCTTCAGGACACACCAGCGAGTGGTGGGGGAACGCCACGCCCAGCACCTTCGTTCTCATTTGAGGGCTTTTCCCATAGCAGTGCCATCGTCTCTTTCCATGAGCCACAAAGACAAACCAGCTTTAGTCAGGCCTGTCGGAACCTTGTCGCCACGACGGTGGACATAATGCGAGAGCCTCTCTTGCGCAGCCCTCAGCACGGCGTGGACCGCTTCCATAAGGAAGCTCCCTGACTTCAGAATCACCAAAGAAGTTCACTCTCCAGCCATCGCGACTTTCGTACAGAATGGCCCAAAGCTCCTGAGCATCCTGATCGGGAACAGCTATGTAGATCTCCGCCTCGGTACGACGCGTCTCCACATTTCCGAGAATCTGTATGAAAAACGGCTCGGACATACTTAGCCTCCTAACAGCCATGTAACGCCCATAGCGCGTATTCCTCTGCCGGGTCATCTATTCGAAGCTGGTCACCCTCGTCGAACCTCGACAGGAAGTCGTAGAGCACAAGCGCGGCACTCCTATCCAGCTCAACTCTGACCATTGTCTCCTCTTTCCCTAGTCTGGCCACTCATGATTACCTGGACAGGTATCCACCTAGTCACCCGATTCGGCATGCTATGCAGACGATTTTTCCACACATATCCCCAAACAGGGGCCTTCTGCGGAGACCCGTGGGACAATCCCTCGTTGCTCGATATTATACAGCAGAAGCCTTTGCAGGTCAACCACCAGCTCAGCCCAAAAAGCAAAAGC
>CAYNWI010000250.1:0-4453 GCA_964400825.1 uncultured Anaerolineae bacterium
GTTTACCTGACCGTTGTCTCGGATCAAGCGGTGCATAGTCACATCGAGCAAATAGAGAAAGAGGCGGGGCTTGAAGCAATCATTTTGGTAAAGCCTGTGTTCCCGCGCGAATTGGTTGATAAGGTGAAGAAGCTCATCGGTAAACCGCGATAGCAATGAAAGGAGCCATTGAGATGGCAATCCAACCTAACGATGAGCAGCGCAGTGTCAGGGAAAGCAGCACAGGGGAGATATTGCAATCATGCACAACTTTGGCAAGTATCGCTGTTGCTTTCTTAGCTTACCTCACTAATATCAACCCCCCAGGCATAGTACGCTTTATGGTCTTTGCCTTAGGATTAATGGCTTCAGGTGCAAGTATTCAGTCACTTAGAGAGTTAGTAAGCGAGCAAGAGGGCCGTGACAAGAGTGATTTGTTCAAGCTCCGCAACTCAATCGGTCTTCTTTTTTGGACAATGATGTTACTAGTAGTAGTTCTCATCTTCTTATGGGTGCGTCCAGTGAGCGATGTCATAGCACGTCTTTTTAAGGCACTAGGGGACTTCTTTACATGGCTAGCGCATCTTTTTGAGGCTTTTTCATGATTCTTTTGGACAGAGTTGAAGGACTAGGCGCAACGCCTCGTTCCTAAAGAGAGGATTCATTAATGAGATTAAGGTTTTCTCCGGTAGGTTCACTTCTGCTCGCGCTCGGGATTATTCTGACTTACCCACAAATCCCTTTCTCCAGTATCCTAGGGGTTGTATTGATTATTGGTGGACTGCTAGCACCTGTAATTGAGAAGGCACCTGAAGATTACAGAGCACCACCGCTTGCATGGAGAGTAAAGAAACGGGATCCCCTCAGGGACATAGCCTATGCTACAGAGCAGGGACAGAGAGCCTTCAGTGATGACCCTGAGAAGAGAAGATGGGGAAGATGGCAGCTAATTGCGATGACTGATGAAAGAAGGAGCCCCTTTGTACGAAGGTTCTGTATTGTGCTCTTTGCTACCTATTTGGAGGAGTACGACGAAGAGGTAATAAGCCGACTAGAAGAACTGGCTTGGAACGACCCGGATCATATTGTAAGATCAGAAGCACAAAAGGCTAAAGAGAAGCTAGGTAGGCTAAAGATAGACCATGAAATAACAGGCAATCAATGCGATCAAAGGCCTAAACTTACCGGATGGGGTATTGCATCAGAAATCCCGGAATGATTAACAGAAAGCAGAAAGGACAGGTTCGTGAGAAAAACAAGAATTCTGAGTCTAATTGTCATTACGGCTTTGCTCTTGAGCCTGGCAGGCGTTGCCCAGGCTCAGAGCAAGACCTACATCTGGGATCGCCTCGACGCGGATATCACGGTCCTCGATAATTCCGACTTCCGCGTCGTGGAAAGCCAGCAGTTCACCTACACCAGCGGCGAGTTCCACTACGGCTACCGCGAGATTCCCACCGACAGGCTGGAGGGCATCACCAACATTGAGGTCTGGGAGGGAGATCGGCAGTATCAACCGGGGCGCGGCGGTGATTACACCTACGAGACCTTCTATAACGACGATGGCGACTTCACTATCAAGTGGTACTATCCAGGCTACCGCGACTCCACCCACACCTACACCATCAAGTACACGGTGAAGGGCGGGCTGCGCTTCTACGAAGGGGGCGATCAGGTTTACTGGAAAGCGGTCTTCCCCGAACGAGACGTCCCTGTCCTGGCTTCGGTGGTGACGGTTCACCTTTCCACCACTTTCGATCCAGACGAGCTCGTGATCGCCGCTTACGACGGAAGCCGCGGCGAGCGAGAGGATGTGCGGATCCAAAACGAGGGCTCCGAAGTCATCTTCACCGCAGGTCGGACCCAGCCCGATCACGAGCTGGAAGTGCGGGTGCAGTTCCCCCACGGCGTTGTCCAGGGCGCCCCGGCCGGCTGGCAGGCTGCCTACGATAAGAAGGCCGACTATGACGACAACGTTCGTCCCGTGGTTGATCTCGGCCTGGGCGTCGTTGGCTTGTTGATTCTGGTCGCTGGGCCCCTGGCCCTGTTCGTCCTCTGGTACACCCGAGGGCGGGACGTGCCCTTGAGTGCGGTAGCGGACTACCTGGCTGAGCCGCCGAGCGACCTGCCGGCTGGCGTAGCTGGCACCCTTCTCGACGAGAAGGCTGACATGAAGGACATCGTGGCCAGCATCGTTGACCTGGCACGGCGGGGCGTGATAACCATGACCGAGATAGAGACCCGGAACCTGGGCTTCCTGGGCTTCCGCAAAGAGCGCGATTTCACCTTCCAGTTGGTAGACACCCAGCAGCCCTTGCGACCCTACGAGGAGACGCTGATCAGGAAGCTATTCCGCGGGCGCCGCCAGTTCGACTTGTCAGATCTGAAGGAGGAGTTCTACACGGCCATCCCGATTCTCCAGGGGAAGCTGTATGACGAGGTGGTGGAAAGGGGCTTCTTTGAGAAAAGCCCTGATCGAACGCGCAAGGTCTACGCGGGATTAGGCATCGCTGGCGTAGTTGTGGCCGGCATCTTGGGCGCCCTGGCCGTGATTGTCCTCAGCGGCTACACCAGCGCCGCGATTTGTCCCCCCATCGGTCTAGGCGTTACCGCCATCGCCCTCGTGGTCATCGGCTACTTCATGCCCCGCAAGACACGCGAGGGATCGTTGGCGGCGGCCAAGTGGAAGGCCTTCAAGCGCTATCTGGCCAACATCGAGAAGTACACCGATCTTCAGCAAACCCAGGACATCTTCGACAAATATCTGCCCTATGCCATCGCCTTCGGCCTGGAGAAGGACTGGGTCAAGAAGTTTGCCGCTGTCGGGGCTCCTGCTCCCGCCTGGTACTACCCCTACCCGCCCGTCATCTACGCCCCTGGCCGTTCCTACGGACGTGGAGTAAGTCGGTCGGCTCCTGTCGGCGGCGAGGGTGGGGGCCTCCCTTCTCTGGAGGGAGCGACCCAGGGCGTATTCACCTCGTTGGAGAGCATGAGCAGCGGTCTCTTCTCCATGTTGGAATCGGCCTCCAGCACCTTGAGCAGCTCGCCCTCTAGCTCCGGCGGGGGCGGATTTGGCGGCGGATTTAGCGGCGGAGGTGGGGGAGGCGGCGGCGGAGGCGGTGGAGGTGGGGGAGGCGTCGGCTAGAACCGGCAGCAGATGGAGAAATTTGCTGGAGTGCGGACGCAAGTCCGCCCAAGCAGGCTCGCGCCTGCACTCCGGGTCAAGCGTCAACAAGGCTCAAAGCTCAAACCGACAGGCTTTGCCAAGGACCATCAGACCAGTATGGAGGTTCACATGACCGGTTCGGGAAAAACGATAGGGATCATCATGATCGTGGCCGGCATCGCCATCGGCCTGGTGGCAGCGCTCTTTTTCGGATCAGGCGCCGCATCGGGCAGGGGAACATCAGCCATGATCCTGGGGTTCGGCGTGGTATTCGTCTTCGTGGTGCTGCCCCTGGTTGGGGTGGGGGGCTTCATGTTCGTCAAGGGCCGCCAGGAAGCGGCCGCCTTCGCCGAGGTCGAGAAGGAGAAGCGGGTGCTCAACATAGTGCTGACTCAGGGCCAGGTGCGGGTGGCCGAGGTGACCCTGGAGTTGAACGCCACCCGCGACCAGGTGAAGGACTGGATCTACGACCTGGTAGGCAAGGGACTCTTCACGGGCTACATCAACTGGGACGAGGGCATCCTCTACTCCAGGCAGGCCTCAGAAATGGGAACCAACAAATGCCCCAACTGTGGAGGAGAGTTGGAGCTGGCAGGAAAGGGCGTGGTGAGTTGCCCTTATTGTGGAACGGAGATATTCTTATGAAGGATGATCTGGGCTTAGCCCACACAAGTCAACTCAAGGAGGTGAGAGAGCATGGATCTTAGACAGAAAGTCACTGAGGCTCTGGGAGGGCTGGAGCAGCTCGTGGCGAAGGTCCCCGGCTACAAGGGCTACAAGGAGAAGGAGATGCGGCGCGAGGCCGATAAGCTCCTCCGGGAACACCTGGCCCGCCAGTTTGAGGAGCAACGGCGAGGGATCACCAACCTGCAGAAGCAGTTGATCAAATCAGGACAGGCGGGTCTCCTCGATGACCTGGAGGAGGGGGGGATGAAGCTGCAAATTCTCATTGACCGGCTCAAGACGGCCAGCTACGGCTACGCCGGTTTCTTCGACGCCATCAAGGTCAAAGAGGAGCAACTCGACGCCCTCTACGAGTTCGACAACGCCCTGATGGACGAAGTGCCTGACGTAGCTGCTGGCATCAACAAGGTATCCGAGGCCCTCGCAGCCAAAGAAGGTGTGGCCGAGGCCATCACCGACCTGGTAGGCACCATCCAGGGCGTGAATGACACGTTCAGCGAGAGACAGGATGTGATATTACAAGCAAGCTAAAGCTCAAAATCCAAAGTTCAAAGTTCAGAAGTCATAGCAAGGAGGAAAACAAATGGCGCGAATTTTCGATATAGTGGAGTTCTTCGACGAGAC
>CAYNWI010000251.1:0-4452 GCA_964400825.1 uncultured Anaerolineae bacterium
AGAACCTTCAGGTAGACGGGCTTCGCTATCTTGAGCCTGTTCCACCCGCAGCCCCTATCACCATCATTCACGGCCACAACGACAAAACGGTACCGATTGAACCCAGCCGAGCGTATGCGGCCGATTTCCCCCATAGCGTTCGTCTGATCGAGGTAGAAGCAGATCACGACCTCAATGGCCACTTAGACTTCATTTGGGGACACGTAGAATCCTTTCTGCTTTGAAGGAGGTTAGCAACGTGACAGCAAGACCTGGTCTTCCCAGTTTCGACTACGTGAGGGCGAATGCCCTCGACGAGGTGCCTCGCCTTCTGGAACAACACGGGGAGGCGGCGCGCCTGCTGATGGGCGGCACCGACCTTTTCGTGCGTATGCGCGATGGATTCATCCGTCCCCAGATCGTGGTGGACGTCAAGCACCTGCCCGGTATGCGCGACATCTTCTACGACGAACAGGCGGGTCTGACCATCGGTGCGACGGCCACGATGAACGAAGTCGCCGGCCACCCGGCCGTGCAGGCCCACTACCCGCTGCTGGCAGAAGCGGCCAACTCCGTCGCCTCCTACCAATTGCGCAACCGCGCCACCCTGGGCGGCAACCTGTGCAACGGTTCCCCCGCCGCCGACACCGCTCCAGCGGTGCTGGTCATGGAAGGTCGCATCCTCCTCTACGGACCCCATGGAGAGCGGGAAGTACGGGCCGAAGAGTTCTTCCTCGGCCCAGGCAAGACGGCCATGCAGGCGGACGAGTTGATGACGGCCGTGCGCTTCCCGCCCCCGCCGGCCGGCAGCGCGGGGAAATACCTCAAGCTGGGCCGCAACAAGGCCGGCGACCTGGCCATCGCTGGCGTAGCAGTCTTCGGCTTCCCCGATGGAACAGCCTCCGGCTATCGTTTCCGCATCGGCCTGGCCTCGGTCGCGCCGGTGCCGCTGCGCGCGCGGGAGGCGGAGGAGGTACTGGCCGCCAGTCCGCCGGGAGAAGAGACCTTCGTCCTCGCAGCCGAGAAAGCAGTGGAAGCCTCAAGCCCCATTGACGACGTGCGCGCCAGCGCCGCGTACCGTAGGGCGATGGTGCGGAACCTTGCGCTGCGAGGGCTGCGGGATGTGTGGGAACAGCTACGCAGCTAAAACGTGAAACGTCAAACGTAAGGAGCAATATGGCGAATCATTCTATTTCTATGACTGTGAACGGTTCCAAGGAGTATGTAACCGTTTCCTCGAATACGACGCTGCTGAAACTGCTGCGAGAGAGGTTGGCACTCACTGGCACGAAGAATGGCTGCGAGGCCGGGGAGTGCGGCGCCTGCACCGTGCTGATGAACGGCCAGCCGGTGAACTCGTGCCTGGTGCTGGCGGTGGAGGCCGACGGAGCCGAGGTGGTCACGGTCGAAGGGCTGGCAGAAGACGACCAGTTGACGCCTTTGCAGCAAGCCTTTGTAGACCACAACGCCGTTCAGTGCGGCTTCTGTACGCCGGGGGTGTTGATCTCCGCTCACGCGCTGTTGAAGCGCAATCCGCAACCAACCGAGGAGGAGATCAGAGAAGCGTTGGTCGGCAACCTGTGCCGCTGCACCGGGTACAACCGCATCGTGCAGGCAGTACAGAAGGCGGCATACAGCACGTAAAACGATGGGGATATACTCAACAACGGAGGAGAGAAGAAGAGCAGGGGGGGACTATCTGACCATCAGACCACGCGACTAGCAGCACCGCCGATATTCAGCTAGAATCTCCGCCCACACATCGGCGGCGCCAATCTGTCCAGCCCACTCCGCGATATAGTTGTAGTCCAACGCCTCACCTTGCACGAACAACATGGCGCCGATATCGCGCAGGTGCTTGGGCATGCGACCTTCCAGATAATACTTGAGTTTGTAGACGATCACGTCTTCTGGCGAATACAACGCGGCTTGAGAGCCGCTGGTCTCATCGTAAATCTGGTACCGACGACGTTGCAGGGCTTGTTGCTCCAAGGGTGTAGGGGTCTGGGGATCCACAACGAAAATGTCGGCTTTGTAGCCACTTTGGGCATCAATGATGTTGAACGGCTGACGGGCAAGGATCGCATCAATAATGGCATCCGCGAAAATGTAGTAGCCCAGAGATTGAAATGCCTGGACAAAGGAACCGACTTGCTCCAACGGCAGCACAACACTCACATCCACATCCCTGGTCGAGCGTGCCTCGCCGTAGATGGAACTGGCTACCGAACCGCCAATCATATAGGGCAAACCTAAACGCTCCAATGTTTCGATGATGGAGCGCAAAAAAGTGTCGAACTCGGGCACACTCGTCATCGTAGATTACCCATTCTGCGCAGGAGTTGTTGTTGCAGAGCGTGTTCGCTGATGTCTGGATGCTGTTGGCGAATCGCCGCCAGCGCAGCGTGACGCAAAAAGCGGTTTAACTCGCACACTTGCCTGAACCGTTGAGCGGGCGACAGACGCCGCGTGATGTCCAACTGTCGCACGTCTAATTCCGCGAAGACGGCTCGCACCTCTTGGGCGATGCTCTCGCGTGTCAAAGGTGGTGGCGCAATGGACACGCGACGTTGGCGCGTATCCCAATCGGCAAACACCTGCTGGATGTGAAAAGCGGTGTCCTGAGCCTTGTCCTGAGCCCCGTCGAAGGGTTGTCGAAGGGTCGTCTGTGGATCACCAGTGGACATTCTACACTCACCTCCACGCCAATTATACCACAAACTGCTAGAAGAAAGCAAAAAATCGGGTGGGCGCCTGTATCAGGGCACTCACGGCCAGGCCCGCATCCCCGGAGTGGTTACCGTGGAGGCACCTGGCCACCCGATTCTCCGATAAGAATAATACCACAGACCACTTATGATGTCAAATCAGCAATGCTCTCACCCCAGGGCGGAGGCTCAGACAAAAGGCGAGAGTGTTGACAAGGAGTGAGTGAATGATGACAGAACAAACCACCAACCCCGTCGGCAAGAGCGTCCCCCGTATAGACATCTACGAGAAGCTCACCGGCGCCGCCGTCTTCGCCGACGACATGCAGTTCGGCCCCGGCCTGTACTACGGCCGGCTGGTTCGCAGCCCCCACGCCCACGCGCTGGTCAAGAGAGTGGACGCCAGCAAAGCACTGGAGATGCCCGGCGTGAAGGCGGTGGTCACGGGCCAGGACGTCAACGCCCGCATCGGGTTGTACCTCATAGACCGCCCCATCTTCGCCAGCGAGCGCGTGCGATACGTCGGCGATCCCGTGGCCGGGGTGATCGCCAGCAGCGAGGAGATCGCAGAAGAGGCCGCTCAGCTCGTAGAGGTCGAATACGAGGAACTGCCAGCCGTCTTTGATCCAGTGGAGGGCGCCCAGCCGGACGCTCCCCTACTCCACCCCGATCTGGGCGAGTACAAAGTAGCCAACTTCATCTTCCCCAAACCGGGCACCAACATCTCCGAACACTTCAAGCTGCGCAAAGGGGACGTCGAAGCAGCCTGGCCGGAGTGCGCCGCCATCGTGGAAGGCACGTTCCGTCTGCCCCAGATCCAGCACGTGCCCATCGAGCCTCACGTGGCAGTGGCCCTGTGGGAGCAACCGGGGCAGGTGACGCTATGGACCTGTTCGCAGTCGCCCTTCGCCCAGCGCGACCTGATCGCCCTGAGCCTGGGCATCCCGCACGGCAACCTGCGCGTGGTGTCGCCCTACATCGGCGGCGGGTTCGGCGGCAAAGCGGGCGTCTCGATGGAGGTGAACGCGGTGGTCATGGCGCGGGCGGTCAAGGGGCACCCGGTCAAGCTGCGCATGACGCGCGAGGAGGAGTTCATTTGCACCACCGCGCGCCAGAGCCTGGTAGCCCACACCAAGATCGGCTGCGACGCCGAGGGTAACCTGCTGGCCATGGAGACCCAGTACCACTTCGGCGGCGGGGCCTATAACGACTACGGCGTCAACATCGCCCGCGCCGCCGGCTACTCCTGCACCGGCCCCTACGACATCCCCAACGTCAAGGGCGATTCCTACTGCGTCTATACCAATCGCCCCATCGGCAGCGCCATGCGCGGCTTCGGCATGCCGGAGATCCACTGGGGCATCGAGCAGATCATGGACCAGTTGGCCGAGAAGATCGGCATGGACCCCGCCGAGTTCCGGCGGCGCAACTGCGTCCGCACGGGCGATACCATCCTGACCGGCATGGAGATGCCCGCCATTGACCTGGTGGCCTGCATTGACAAGGTCGCTGAAGCCATTGGCTGGGGTCAGGAGGAAGAGCCGTCCGCGCCGCACAAGAAACGAGGCAAAGGCATCGCCATCATGTGGAAAGCTCCGGCCATGCCGCCCAATCCCGGCAGCTCGGCCGTGGTGCGCTTCAACGAAGATGCCACCGTCAACGTGGAGATCGGTGCGCAGGACCTGGGACAGGGCGCCTTCACCGTCATCGCGCAGATGGCGGCCCAGGCGTTGGGCGTGCCCTACGAGTGGGTGCGCGTCTCGGT
>CAYNWI010000252.1:0-4407 GCA_964400825.1 uncultured Anaerolineae bacterium
ATCAGGATGAAGAAGCCGCCGGCGAAGCGAAAGGCAACGGGCGACTGGTCCAACTGTACGATCAGCAGGGCAGGCAGCGTGCGGTTGAAAAGGGTCAGGACGGTGGCGGCGAAAACCTCGTTCCACGAGAGCACGAAGGTGAAAATAGCCGACGCAGCCAGGCCCGGCAGCGCCAGGGGCAACGCCACCCGCATAAATGCTTGCACGGGGCTGCAGCCAAAGACCGTGGCCGCCTCCTCCAGCTCCCTGGAGATCCCCATGAAAACGCTGCTGGTGACCAGGATGGTGGTGGGCAGAGCCATCGCCACATGCAGCAGAGCCACGCTGATCAGGGAGTCGTACATACCCCACTGCCTGAAGGTGACTCCCAGGGGAATGGAAAGGATGACGATGGGGAAGGCGCGGGTGGAAAGGATCATGACGCGGAAGACGTCCTGCCCCCGAAAGACGTAGCGGGCCAGGCCATAGCCGGCCGGCGCCCCTATCAATAACGACACGACCAAGGTCAGCACGGCCACGATCGCGCTGTTGCGGACGGAATCCAGCACCTTGTAGGAATTGAGGAAGAACCGCATTGTTTCCAACGAGATAGCCTGGGGAAACAGCGCCTTGGGCCAGCTATAAATCACATCGCGGGGGCTAAAAGCCGCTATCATTATGAGATAGATGGGGATAAGTATGCACAGCGCTATCAGGATGGCTGCCAGGTATATGAATCCGCGCCCGATCAGGCGTGTTCTTTTCATAGCCTCATCTCCTCCTTGACCCGCAGCGTACGCAGGTAGATAAGGGCAGTGGTCAGGGAAATGGACAAGATGAACATGGCGTAGGTCGCAGCCATGTGGGGATTGCGGTACTCACCATACCAGCGATAGGCCTCGGCTGCCAGCACATTCACCCCCCGACCAGCCAGAGCCAGCACCACGGCGAAGACCTGGACGGCCAGGATGGTTCGAAGGATCAGCGCTGTCTGGATGCTGGGGCGCAAGAGCGGCAGGATCACCCGCCACACCCTTTTGAACCAACCGGCCCCGAAGACCTCGGCGGCCTCGACGTAATCCCGGGGGATGGATTGCAGCCCGGCCACCAGGATGACGAACACTATGGAGGTAGCCCGCCAGACCTCGGCCAAGACGATGGCCACGATCGGCCAGTTGGTTTGATAGTTCAGGAAGAGAAAGGGCTTGTCCAGCACCCCTAAGCTGTGAAGCAAGGAGTTGAGGTAGCCCCGCTCGGTGAAGATGGAGAACCAGATGATGCCGGCCGCCAGGTCCGAAACGGCCAGGGGGATGGAGTAGATGTAAACGAGCATGTTAGAACCTCGCAGGCGTTCCATCATCAGCAGAGCCATGGCCAGCGCCAGGAGGAACTGGAGCGGCACGATGGCTAAGATCAGCTTGACGGTGGTGCGGAGCGCTTCCGCGAATTCTGCATCGCCGAACATACGCTGCAGATAGGCCAGTGTCAACTGCCCATCATCCGTCTGAAAGGCCAATCCGAAGGACTGGACCATCGGCCAGGCGAGGAAAAGCGTCAGGTAGAGGATGGAAGGCAGCAAAAGGATATAGGGTTCTAAATTGAGCCGCTTCAGGTTCATAGTCGTCTCCGTATTTAAGTGAGGGGTGTGCATAAGTCGTGATGTAGTGAAGTGAACTGTCAACGGATTTCTGGAGCGGATTGAACGGATGCTAGCCGCCTTCAATCCGCTCAATCTGTTCCCTGAATCCGTTGACAGTATCCTCGTCAGCCATTTATGCACCCTCCCATTTAAGGAACGGGGGGAGGCTGAGAGCCTCCCCCCTATGAGGCGCGAGGCCTTTTACTTCACTTGGCAAGCGCCTTCGCTGGGCGGATCGGGCGGCCAGCAGGGGGCGCCCGTCTCGTTCATCAACGTCTGCAAGTTCGCGGCCTCGGCTGCGAGCACGGTCTCGATGTCCTCGCCATTAATGACGATGCGGGTGAAGGCATCGCGGTAGATCTTGTTGATCTCGCCTGAGCGCGCACCCAGGCCCACCGGCAGCATGGCCGGGACGGCACCGGGTGCAGCCGCCTGCTTGGATACGGCCTGGCCCTCCATACGGATGCCCACTGCGACGTAGCCCGGATATTCGAGATCAATCACCGGGAAGAAGCCGAGCTCACGCAGGACGGCGACCTGGGTCTCAGGCCGGGTCATGTACTCGATGAGCGCCTCGGCACCCTCCTGGTTGGGGGCGGTCACCGGTATGGCCAGGCCGACGGCCACCGGCATGTAGCCCAGTCCCTTGGGGCCGGAAGGCGATGGCAGTGCCACGAAGTCATCCGGCTGTGCCTTGAAGGCCTCGATCAGGCGGGCGGTGTGATCGAAAGCCACCCAGACCTCCTCGGCCAGCAGGGGTTCCTGCATGAAGGCGTAGACCATGGACTGGGGGTGGACGTACTGCCACATGTCCTTGATGAACTCCCACATCTCCACCGCCTCAGGGCTCTTGAAGGTGGTCACCATCCCGCCCGTGTAGGATGGATAGATGTAGCCCTCCAGGAAGCGATGCATCAACCCGTCTACGGGGAAGCCGAGCTTCTTCTCGCCGGTGGCCTCGTAGATGTTCTTGGCCCAGTCACGGTACTGCTCCCAGGTCAGCGCCTCGACGTCGGCCCCTGCGGGCAGGTATTCCAGGGCCTTCTTGTTGGCGGCGCAGATGTAGGTGGCCTGCATCCAGGGGACGTAGTACTGCGTGTCGGTGCCAAGTTTGCCGAGCTCGACAGAGGACGCGGGGATACCCCGATCACCCAGTTTCGCCATCAGGGCACCGACGTCCTGCAACGCACCGGCAGCCACTAGAGTTGGATATTGACCATACAGCGCGCCCAACACGTCCACGCTGCCTTTGCCCGCTTGCACCTCGGAGAGTATTGTGTCCTCGAAGAACTCGTACTCCGAGCCGATGAACTCCACCTGGCCAGGGAAGTCGGCCAGGACGACGCCCCGCATCGCCTCAGCCTCCTCTATCGGGACACCCTGGGTGGAGAGGAAAGTGACCTTGCCGTAGTCCACAGGCGCGGCCGTGACCTCGACCACCACCTCCTTCTCTACCTCGACGGTGACCGGAACCTCTTTCTCGACGACCACCTCCTTCTCGATCACCTGAGGGGCGGGCGTGGCGCAAGCCACGAAGCTGGCCAACACGGCCACGACTATCAGTAATGTTGCTAACCTTTTCATTTTCGATCTCCTCCTAAATCTGAGTTTTGGTTGGCGACGCTCTCAGCGAGCGTCGCTGCTGCTAAACGACCACAATGTCCGATCTATCACCCCCTTTCTCTGCTTCAGCTATCCGCTGGATTCTCGGACAACCAGCTCCGGCTGCAAGATGATCTGGCGTTCAGCCAGCTCCTCACCGTTGATGATTTTGATTAACGTCTGAGAGAGCATCTTCCCGATGTCGTAGATGGGTTGACGGATGGTGGTCAAGGCAGGATGGAAATACGCCGCCAGGGGTACGTCGTCGAAGCCGATCACGGCCACGTCGCGGCCGACGACCAAACCCCGCCCCTGAGCCGCCTCCATCGCTCCAAAGGCCATCAGGTCGTTGCCGGTGACGACGGCCGTAGGGGACTCTTCCAGGTCGAGGAGCTGCTCCATCTTCTGGTAACCCCCGTCTTGAGTCAGATTGCCCTCGACCACCAAGGCGGCATCGAACTCCAGGCCATTATCCCGCAGGGCTCGCTTGTAACCGGCCATACGATGCTCTGCAAACATCAGGTACTCAGAGGGAGCGATGAAGCCGATGCGTCGGTGCCCCAGGCCAATAAGGTACTTTACCGCTTGGCAGACACCCTCTTCCCCATCCACATCCAGGTAGGGAAAATCCAGGTCCGAGGCGATGCGGCCAAAAGCAACCAAGGGGAATCCTTCGCTTACCAGATAGGCGATCCGCTCATCGTCGCAGCGGGTGCGGGCCACGACGATGCCATCCACCCTGCGGCCTTTGACCATCCTCTCGTACGCCAGGCGCTCTTTGGGATCCATGGGCTTGCAGGTAGAGATAAGGAGGTCGAAATCGTGGCTAGCGGCCCCGTCGCCTATACCAGCTATAAGTTCAAGAAAGTAGGGGTCTGAGAGGTAACGATCGGTGGCGGGGACGATGAAGCCCACGGTGTTGGTGCGCCTTCTTTGCAGACTCTGGGCAATAACGTTGGGGTGGTAGCCCATCTCCTGGGCTACGCGCTTGATGAGCTGCTTCGTCTCCTGGCTGACGTCGTCGTAGTCATTCAGGGCGCGGGAGACGGTAGTAACCGAGAAGCCTACCTTGCGAGCGATGTCCTTGAGGGTGACACTCATCGCCTTTTCCTGATTCTCAATATGGGGATAAACAGAAAATCCGAAACGTTTTGGAGATAGTTATATTATACTCCAAAACGTTTCGG
>CAYNWI010000253.1:0-4396 GCA_964400825.1 uncultured Anaerolineae bacterium
CCTGCTCGTCGCCCTGGGGGCAGGGGTGGCCTGGCTGGCCTATTCGTTCATTAGGAAGGGGCGGTAGGATTGTGGAATGAAAAATCGGTTGATTATCCTACTTCTGCTGGCGCTGCCCCTCTGGGCCTGTACGCCAGAAAAGGAGCCATCTCTCTCTTCTGGTGAAGCCAAGATTTACGTCGAAGGGGAGGGAATATACCACCTGACCTCCTCCGCTCTGCAAGAGGTGGGGCTGGACCTGAAGGGCGTCTCGCCTGCCATGGTCCGGCTCACCAATCGCGGCCAGGAGGTGCCGTTTGCGATGGCGGGTGAGGGCGATGAAGGCCAACGAGGTTGGCACGCTATCGAGTTCTACGGCACGGCCAATGAGAGCAGCTACAGCCGCGCCAACGTCTATTGGTTGACCATCGGCCAGACAGCGGGGAAAAGGATGGAGGAGCGACCAGTATCGTCTGGAGAGGCCGCGCTGTTTCTTCCCTCTTTCCAGGCTACCCTCCATCACGAGGAGGATTTACTGTACTGGTCCAAGGCCCCACAGGGAGCTGACCGTTGGTACTGGCAATCGCTCATCGCTCCCACCTCCGCCGCTTTCACCTTCACCCTGCCCTACCTGGCCGCCGACGAAGGCCACCTCAGAGTCGCGCTGCTGGGCGGCACGTCCGACTCTGCCGAGCCAGATCACCACCTCCTCGTCCGTCTCAACGACCAACCTGTCGCCGACGCCACCTGGGACGGCCAGGAGACGTATCTCGTCGAGGCGACCACGTCGCACTTGCTTGAGGGGGAAAACGTCATCGTCCTCGAAGCGCCCGGCGATAGCGGGGCCAAGGCCGACGTGGCCCTCCTCGACTGGTACGAGGTTGGCTATCAGCGTCGCTTCATCGCCGAGGACGACCGCCTCCAGTTCGAGGGGGCCGTCGGGGCCTATCGGATGGCCGGGTTCAGCCGGCCCGAGGTGGGCATCTTCGACATCACCGATCCAGCCAACGTCGTGCGCCTGAGCGGCTACGCTGTTGAAACTGAGGGAGACGCCTATGCCGTCGCTTTTTTAGATGAGGCCCCTGGCCAGCGAAGGTATCTGGCGGTGAGTTCGATGGCCATCAAGGAGCCAACGCGGATCGCCCGCCCCCCTGGCCCCCCAACTTTGGGGGGAACGGGGGACAACCCCCCAGAATTGGGGGGAACGGGGGGCGACCAGGCCGATTACATCGTCATCACTCACCCGGACTTTCGCGAGAGCCTCCAACCCCTGATCGAATGGCGAGAGAGTAGCGGGCTGGAGGTCAAGGTGGTCACCATCGAACAGGTCTACGATGAGTTCAGCTATGGGCTGGCCGATCCCACGGCCATCCGCGACTTTCTGAGCTACGCTCACCAGCATTGGGCCAGGCCCGCCCCCCGCTACGTCCTCCTGGTGGGCGACGCCAGCTATGATTACCGGGACAACCTCCAGGCGCCCAACAAAAACCTGCTCCCGACCTATCTGGTGCAGACCCACTTCGTCGGCGAGACGGCCAGCGACAACTGGTTTGTGGACTTCGACGGCGACTCCTTGCCAGAGATGGCCATCGGCCGCCTGCCGGTCAGCAGCGCGGCCGAGGCCAGGATCGTGGTGGAAAAGACGGTTGGCTACGAGCGCGATCCGACGCCGGGCGAGTGGCGCCAGAGGGTGCTTTTCGTAGCCGACGACGAGCAACCCGCCTTTGAGACCACCTCCGACGACCTCATTGAGGGCTACCTCCCCCCCGACTATCAGGCAACCAGGGTTTACCTGAGCGACTTCGCCGATCCTGAGGAAAGCACCGGCCGGATCATTGACGAGATCAACCAGGGCGCGGCCATCGTCAACTACGTGGGCCACGCCGCCCTGAACGTCTGGGCGAAGGAGGCGGTGTTCAGCTCGGCGGACATCGCCAACCTTCGTAACGGGTCCAAGCTGCCCTTCGTGGTGACCATGACCTGCCTCGACGGCTACTTCCACCATCCCCAGGCGGACTGTTTGGCTGAAGAACTGCTTCTGGCGGAGGGCAAGGGGGCGCTGGCCGCCTTTGCCCCGACCAGCGAGTTGTTGCCCGCCGAGCAAGATGCCCTGGTCAAGGCCCTGTTCGAGGCCCTCTTCGCCAGTGATGCCCCCACCCTCGGCGAGGCCGTCATGCGAGCCAAGCGGAGCCTGCCCGATGGTGGCCGCGGTTACGAGGACCTCATCGAGACCTATGCCCTCCTCGGCGACCCCGCGCTGCGGTTAGCTCAGCCACGGTAAAAAGTAGCGAACACGTTTGTAACCAGATTTCAACTTGTTTGTTACCTGGTATTAACCTTGGCATGATATAATATTATCAGCAACGTAGAGAGAGGTGGACTGGATGACGTTACTTGAAGGCACGGGAAAGATGACGGCCTGGCTCGGACAAGGGGGGCGAAAGAGCTTGATGGCCATAGCCGTTATTGCCCTGTTCTTGTTCAACCTGAATGTCGCCTGGGCCGACGGTTCGGCCTCCATCGGCGACTACGTGTGGGACGATCAGGACGGCGACGGGAAACAAGGCAGCGAATTCGACGTGGGCATCAACGGTGTGGTGGTCGAACTTTACAAGGACGGTGTTTGGCAAGAGAATTTCACAACCCAAAACAATCCTGACACGGGCGATCCTGGTTGGTACCTCTTCGAGAACTTGGGGGCAGGCAACTACGTCGTCAAGGTGGCGGACAGCAACTTCGAATCAGGGGGAACGCTCCACGACTACGCCCTCACCACCGACAACCATCCCCTGGCGGTGCACCTGGGGGAAGGGGAGGCGTACAGTGGAGCTGATTTCGGCTACGAGGCCCTGGCATCCCCCGCCGGGTCTGAACCCACTGCTGTTACCCTCTCCTCCTTTATGGCCTCCTCGACGAGCCTTGAGGCGTCCTCCCATTGGCCCTGGCTGGCGGTTTTGGCGACGCTGGCTGCGGGCGGCATCCTCTGGGTAAGGCGGCGGTAGGGACGGGACGAGTCAAGAGGTGTAAACAATGAAGCGAATCCTGGTTACTAAAAGTGATAAGGCAGCCACCCAGGGAGTGACCAATGTTTTGATGGATCAGGGCTTCGAGGTCGAAAACGTCTACAACACCGAGGAGGCTTTGCAGAAGGTGGCCAGCGAATCCTGGGACCTGGTCATCCTGGACATCAGAGCACCTCAGAGGGATAGCCTGGAGACCTGCCAGTACGTTCGGGAGCACACTACCACTCCCGTAGTCATCCTCGCGGCGCAAGGGCGGGACGAGCACGTCGTGAACGGGCTAAACGCCGGCGCCGACGACTATCTCGTCAAACCCATCAGCTCCAAGGTTTTCCTGGCCCACGTTTATGCTCTCATGAGACGCGCTGGTCGCATTAAGGGAGAGTCCCAAAACAGCCTGTTGAAGTATGGTGACTTGATCATAGACCTCGATCGCTGCGAAGCGTCGGTTCGGGGCGAGCCAGTAAAGCTGACCGCCAGTGAATTCCGCCTTTTGAGTTGCCTGGCCAGGAATCCTGGGCGCGTGTTGAGCAGCCACAGCCTGGTGCGAGAAGTTCAGGGCTACGATTGCAACCCCCAGGAGGCTCAGGGGATAATCAAGGTGCACGTCCACAACCTGCGGAAGAAAATGGGGCTTGGTTCTAAGAAGCCCCCCCACATCCTGAACGTACGCGGGTTCGGCTACATGTTTGAGAGGAGAGGCAGCCCGCGAGAGGAAAACGTTAACCGAATCTTAACCTGATCCCAACCAAATCTTCTCTCTCTGCTATTGACAGGGGCAGGTTAATCTGGTATAATATAATCGTCCAGTAGAAAAGTTCCTTTTCAATCGCATAAGGTCCGATAAAGGTAAACCCATCGAAAGATGGGGGCGCAAAGTTACGGGTCTAAGTTAGCAGATGGCGAATCGCCACAAGCTAATAAGATGGCCGAGCTGCCGAAGACAGATCTAGAGAAGCGTGCTGTTCGGAAGCAGGTCGGCCGACAGCACGCTTTTTTTGTCTGGGAAAATGAGAATTTGAAAGAAGGAAGGAGATAGACATGGGAAAGACAATGCTCTTTGGCGAAGATTTGAGAGTTCAGCACAGATTGAGAGAATATCCTCCAGTAAATAGTTTGGACATCCCCGAAAATGGCCGGGGCGCAAAATCCAACAAGGTGAAGGTTTTGCGCCTGGTGGCGACCCCTGCAGAGGGGTGCAAGCTCTTGGGAAAGCTGAGAAGCGATCCTCTGACCAACGGCGTTCCTATCATCATCTTGACACGTTAGAAGTTTCAGAAGTCCAGCACTTTCAAACCGAGAATAAGAGTCCGAAAAGGCAAACCCATCGAAAGATGGGGGCGCAAAGTTACGGGTCTAAGTTAGCCAGTGGCGAATCGCCACAAGCTAATAGGATG
>CAYNWI010000254.1:0-4340 GCA_964400825.1 uncultured Anaerolineae bacterium
CCTTGATCGCGCCGCTCTTGACGGCGTCCAGCAGCGGATCGAGGGTGCCGCCCAGCGCGCCCACGATGGCCTCCACGCTGAAGCCAACCATACACTCCATCTTCTCGCCGGGGATGTGCACCATGTCGGCCCTGCGGAAGCGATAATTCTCCACGGCGGTGCGCACGATCTCTTTGGCGATGTCGTAGGCCTGCTCCTCGTGGAACTCGATGTGGGTCGCGCCAGGGAATTTGGCCTTGGGCGAGGTGGAGATGAACCTGGTGTGGAAGCAGCCGGTCAGCGCGCCCAGCGCGGGCATGATGCACTGCACGTCCACGATGATGGCCTCGACCGCGCCGGTGATGACGGCCAGCTCCTGCTGCAGAAAGTTGCCGGCGATGGGGATGCCGTGGCGCATGAGCACCTCGTTGCCGGTGCAGCACATGCCGACCACGTTGATGCCCTTGGCCCCGTACTTCTCGGCCAGAGCCAGCAACTCGGGATCCTGCGCCGCGGCAACGATCATCTCCGACAGCGTCGGCTCGTGGCCGTGGGCGACGATGTTCACCTCGTCGTTTTTCAGCACGCCCAGGTTGGCCTCCGAGCGGACGGGGGTCGGCGTGCCGAACAGCACGTCGGAGAGCTCGGTGGCGACCATCGAGCCGCCCCAGCCGTCGGCGATGGAGGCCTTAAGCCCCTGCAAAATCAGGTTGACGGGGTCGTTGTCCACGCCGATGTGGGTGCGGTGCATGATCTCCACGATCTCGCGGTCAATGCCGCGCGGGTCAATGCCCAGGCTTTGCCACAGGGCGACGCGCTTCTCCGGCGCGCGGCGGGTGAACTGGATGGGGCCTTCCTGCTTACCGAACTCGCCGTAGACGGCGCGGGCCAGGTCCAGGGCAATCTCCTCTTTGGTCCGCCCTTCCGTCTCAATGTCGTACTCCGTCGCCAGCGCGTTCAGTTTCGCCTTGTCTTTGATCTCGTAGCCGCCGCCCTTGCCCTCGGCGGTCAGGAGCAGGGTGTGGGCGATGTCCCGCCCGTGGTCGGAGTGGGCGGCCGCGCCCGCGGCGATCATGCGGATCAGGTTGCGGGCCACGATAATGTCGGCCGTGGCTCCGCAGACACCTGCTTTCGGCCCTTCCTCTTCAAATGGGCTGATGCGGCAGGGGCCCATGTTGCAGTTGCGGCAGCAGACGCCCAGTTCGCCGAAGCCGCATTGGGGCAACATGGCCTCGTAGCGATCCCAGGCCGTCTCCAGGCCCAGCTCCTCGGCGCGGGCCAGCATCTCGTGGACGGTGGGATCAATGCTTCTGCTTAGAATCTTCTCACTGTAAGTCATGGTGAAATCACCTCCTCATGATTTCGTGCTCTTAACTGCTGGCTAATTGCTTTTGGCTTTCCAGTGCGTCCAGGAATTGCCTGGCTGCGGCGTGGGTGGCCTGGCGGATGACCTCGGTGGGGTACTTCAGGCTGAGGGCTTTGGTGGGGCAGGCCTCCACGCAGGCCGGGCCGCCGGGCCGATCCACGCACAGGTCGCACTTGAAAGCCGTCGCCTTCTCGCGGCCGGCCATGTCGCTGGTAGACACGTGGATGGCGCCAAAGGGGCAGACCATCATGCACAGTCGGCAGCCGATGCACAGCCGCTCATCCACCGCCGTGTAGGTCTCGGTGCGGTAGGTGGCGCCGGTGGGGCAGACCCGCACGCAGGGCGCGTCCTCGCACTGGCGGCACTGGGTGGAGAGCTTCACGCTGTCCACCTGTACCACGCGGTTGCGGCGGTGCAGCCTCTCGCCGGCCAGGACCGCGCCGATGATGCTGCCTGCTGTGGTGTGGGCCGCTGCGCAGGCCAGCTCGCAGGTGTGACAGCCCACGCAGCGTTCGGGATTGACCAGGATGAATGGCCCTTCCAGTTCGTTCATGCGTTTTCACCTCCTTGACTTTGGTTTGTGAGATTGGAGAGACCACGAAATTCTATCACAAAAGAGCGGATTAGGCAAACTCTATCGCCCGCGCTCCTGGGCCAGGCCCGCTCACGATGACCTCCAGCACCCCCTCGATGCTTTCGAGCCGCCTCTCCACCTCGGCCTGGTCGGCGGCCTGGCAGATGAGGTGGGCGTTGGGGCCAGCATCGAAGGTGAAGTAGACCTCCAGCCCCCCGGCTCGCCAACTCTGCACCTCGTGAATCAACCGCATGGAGCTTGGCAGCCAGTAGTAAATGGGCGGCCGCGAGGTCATCATCACGGCGTGCATGGAGATGGCATCCTCTTCTATTAAACGCCCCAGGCTCGCCAGATCTTTCTCCAGCAAGGCCGCTTTCGCCCGGGCCAGGCGATCCACCACACTGGCCACGCGGGCCTGGTAGAAGTGGCTGGTGGGAGCGCGGACGTGCCCCTCGGTCGAACCGACACGTTTATGGACTCGGCTGACGATGGCAATCACGTCTCGCAGCTCCCAGTGTTCCGGTGAGGCTATCTGTTTGGCGAAAGAGTCCTCGCTGCAAGTTCCCGCCGTCCATTCGGTGAACCCCCCAGGTATGGAACGACAAGCTGAGCCGGAGCCAAAGCGAGCCAGGGTCGAAAGCTCCCGCTGGCTCAACTCCAGCCCGGCCGCTCTGCTGGCTGCCAGGGACAGGGCGGCGAAACCCGAAGCCGAAGAGGCCAGGCCCGCGCCAACGGGAAAGCTGTTCTCGGAGACCACCTTAGCCTTGTCTTGCAGCCTGGCCATGGCTCTCACCCGGTCCAGGTGGGCCACGATTCTCTGCCTTGCCGCCCCAATCTCCTCCCGCCCGTCCAGGATGACCACGTCATCGTCGTAATCGGGAGAGAACTCGACGGTGGTGACAGTGGTGAGCCGGTCCAGGTTCATGGAGAGCGAGGAGTTGGCTGGCAGATTCAGTTCCGTGTCCCGCTGGCCCCAGTACTTGATGAAAGCGATGTTGGCGCAAGCGATAGCGGTTGCTTTTTGTACAGACATCGGACTCATACCGGGCGTATGCAAATCTTGTGGGAGCGAGCGCCGGTTGAGTAGCAAAGCGTATCGAAATCAAGCGAGCGGGTCTCTGGGCAACCCGCTTGGCCTCGATACATCGCTTCGCTCCTACTCGGCCGGCGCTGGACTTGCTTCTCTCTCATCGCTCTCATCGCTTCCTTGACTTCTGTATGTGCCCACTTATACCCTTTTGCTAGGCTCGAGCGTGTTGCTACCCCTTCCGCCCCAACCGGCCACTAGCGCCGCTGCCTCTCGCACCATCCCGCCGATGACTTCGGCCACCGGTTTGATCTCGCGCACCAGGCCGATGCTCTGGCTGCAAGGGATCACGCCGGCATTCAGGTCGCCTTCCTGATACATGCGCCTGGTCTCCGTGCCGGCCACGATGTTCAGGATCTCCCACAAATCGGCCTGGTTGGCCTCCAACTCGGCCACCTTGAGGGCGGCGGGGTTCTTCCAGGCGCGGAGCGTGTTGCGCAGGGAGCCCAGTATCGGCAGGGTGTCCGGCTCCGAGGCGGCGGCCAATGCCTGTTTGAGGTTATCGTGGATAGGGCACTCCTCGGTCAGCAGCAGCCGCGTGCCGATGGTGACACCCTCTGCGCCCAAGACCAGGGCCGCCAGCAATCCCCGTCCGTCGGCGATGCCTCCCGCCGCCAGCAGCGGTATCTCCAGCGCGTCGGCGGCACGAGGCACCAGCACCATCGTCGTCAGGCCCAGCTCGCCGATGTGGCCGCCTCCCTCGGTGCCGAAAACGGTCACGGCGTCCACGCCGGCCCGCTGCGCGCTGAGGGCGTGCCGCACGCTGACGCACTTGTGCATGGTCTTCACCCCGCCAGCCTTCAGTCGCGCCAGCATATCCTCCGGCGGCCGGTGGCCGCTGGTCTCGACTACCGGCACACCCTCTTCCAGGATCACCTCGACATAAAGGTTGTTGTCAATGGGGCGCAGCGCGGGAAACAGGCTCAAGTTGACGCCGAAGGGTCTGTCGGTCAGAGACTTGGCTAGACGGATGGCCTGGCGGAACTTTTCCTGGGTGTCGAACATGGCCGAAGCCATCATCCCCAGCGCACCAGCGTTGGAGATAGCGGCCACGAACTCCGGTCCGGAGATATGCATCATGCACCCCCCGACGATGGGATATTCGATGCCGAGCAGTTCGGTGACGCGGGTTTTGAACATAAAGGGCTCCTTCCGGGTCTAGACTTAGGAATTCGTCAAACGTGAAACGTCCAGTCACGTTTGACGCTTGACGCTTGAGGTGCCTCGCCAGGCCTGGGTGAGGGCCACCTGGCGCTCGTAGTCGGCTACCTGACGATCTCTCTCCGCCTCGTCCCAGCCCAGCCGCTCGGCCATCAGATCAGCAACGACGGGAG